>JAGMAB010000020.1 GCA_023131055.1 Candidatus Parcubacteria bacterium
CAAGCGACTTGCCTTGCGCTTCGGAAATTAAAGAAATTTTAGAACCTTGGATAGAATTGAAAATAATCAGCCCCATTTATTATCTTAATTCAATCTTTGAAATTCTAAAAAACCTAAAATCAAAATACATAGACACAAAATCCATTTCAAAAGACAGAGTTATCTTGATTGAAGAAATTCCTTTAAGAGAAATAATTACCGCGTTTTATGACAAACTTAAAACGCAAACTCATGGCTATGGCTCAATGAATTATGAGATGCTCGGATACAAACCGGCTGATTTGGTTAAATTGGAAATTTTGATTAACGGAAAAAAAGAAGAAGCGTTCTCGCGAATCGTCGCGAGAGACAAAGCCGCTATTGAAGGAAAAAAAATAGTGGAAAAATTAAAAAAAACTTTGCCTTTCCAGCTTTTCTCGGTTCCTTTGCAAGCGGTTGTTTCCGGGAAAATTATTGCCCGGGAAACGCTTAAAGCGAAAAGAAAAGATGTAATTGCTCCTTTATACGGAGGCGACTATACCAGAAAAAGAAAACTGCTGGAAAAACAAAAAAAGGGCAAGAAAAAATTAAAAGAAAAAACAGGAATTCAAATTCCCGCCAAAGTATTTTTAGAAATGTTTAAAACATAGGAGCCGCAAGAAATCCGAGCATGCTTATAATGACCAGAGATATCAAAAAAATCCAAATTACGCGAAAAATTGTTTTTGCTTTGAGCTTTAACATTGTATTTCTATGATAACACGTTTTAAGAAATCAAAAAAGAGGAAAGAGGTTTTTCAGACAATATTTTTATCAACGCTTTTCGGAATTTTAATCTTTGGAACAATCGCTTATTTGGTTGTTTCTAATTTAAACATAAGACAGAAAAGAGCGGAACTCATAACTCAAATTGAAGAAATACAAAAAGACATTGATGATTTAGAGCAAAAAAATCAGGAATTAGAAACCGGAATTAACAAAACCGAAAGTCAAGATTATCAAAGAGAAAAACTTTACGAACAGGGTTATGTGGAAAAAGGAGAACAACAGGTTGTTGTCTTGCTGCAAGAAGAAAATAAAGAAACAAATAAAGAAGAACAAAAAGGTCTTTGGCAGAAATTATTAAATAAGATTGGATTTTAAGCGGGATTAGTTGATCGGTTCAACGTAACCTTCCCAAGGTTGAAAAACGGGTTCAACTCCCGTATCCCGCTCATTTTGCCGATGTAGCTCAGTTGGCAGAGCAGGGTTTTCGTAAAACTCAGGTCGTCGGTTCAATTCCGACCATCGGCTCTTTTTTGACAAATTACAAAAAATTTGATATTTTATAATTAGTTCTGAAAATTAAAAAAATGCACAGGAGGTGAAAAAAATGGGTAAGTTTGCAGTTTTAATAAAGATAAATCAGGAAGCAAATAGAAAAACAATAATATCAGCGATTGAGGATGCTATTAAGACAAATATGTCTGAAAAAAACCGACAAAACATAAAATCGGTGGAAATTATAACAATAAGATAGGGGATTAATTTCCCTCTTTTTTTTTGACAAAAATTTGACAAAAATTTGAGAGTGTAATATAACTAAAATAGTTCTATGAAAAAATTGTTCTTCAAAAACAATTGAGAACAACATAAGGAAAAAATTTAGGAGGTGAAAAAAGAAAAAAATGGGAAGAAAAGTTAAAGCTTTTGTTGTTGTGGCATTCTTAGCACTACTCTGCGTTTTTGCTTTCGCTGTCGCCGAATATGGCGTTAGAGGCATTATAGATATTGAAACAATGAAAACAGAAGAACGATCAGAGGAACTATCAGAAGAACTAAATATGACTTTCTTAGGAGAATGGATTACACCATCGCTTGCTTCTATAACATGCTACCATGACGATAATAGAAATGTCACCTGCTACCTTTATAGAGGCAGTCAAGCAGGGGGGATTAGCTGTATCCCTGACAAAGATTTATTTTGAGAGGTTATATTTATCCTCTCTTTTTTTTTGACAAATTTTATGCTACGCTGAAATTACATGAAAGATTTTGAAGAAAAAGTAAAGGATTTACAAACTAAACTCCATCATTTGATGGACTATCTTTGACTTTGTCAAAATACTGGAAAGAAAAAATGAATTAGAAAAACAAACGCGGCAAACGGACTTTTGGAAAAATCGGGAAAAAGCGATAAAAACCACCCAGGAATTAAAACAATTACAAGAAGAAATAACAGACATTAACCAACTTAGAGAAGACTTAAATAATTTAAAAACAGAACAAGACATTGAAGAATTTAAAAAATTGCTTAAACAAAAAGAGCTTCAGGTATTTCTCTCGGGAAAATATGACAAAGGAAACGCCATACTTTCTGTTTATGCCGGCGCTGGGGGACAGGACAGCCAGGATTGGACAACTATGCTTTTACGGATGTATGAAAGATATTGCCGGCAAAAAGGATTTCAGGTCAAAACCTTAGAACAATCTTTTGGCGAAGCCGGAGGACCGGAGGGAAGAATCGGCGTAAAATCAGCCACATTAGAAATTAAAGGAAAATTTGCTTTTGGATTTTTAAAAAAAGAGGTTGGAGTTCACAGATTGGTAAGAATTTCTCCGTTTTCTCCGCAAAAACTGCGTCATACCTCTTTTGCAATGGTTGAGATTTTGCCGGAAATTTCCAAAGCGGAACAAAGTGAAATAGAAATTAAACCAGACGAACTGAAAATTCAAACATTCCGCGCGTCAGGCCCAGGCGGACAATATGTCAATAAAAGAGAATCAGCTGTGCGGATTACCCATCTGCCAACTAATATAGTAGTGAGCTGCCAGAACGAACGATTGCAGGGATTAAACAGGCAAAAAGCAATGAAGATATTGACAACTAAACTCTATCAATTAAAACAAGAAAAAGAGCAAAAAGAATTGAAAAAAATTAAGGGAAAAGAATTGCTTTCAATCAGTTGGGGAAACCAAATCAGGTCTTATGTATTGCATCCTTACCGTTTAGTAAAAGACATCAGAACCAAAATTGAAACATCTGATGTGGAAAATGTCTTAAACGGAAATCTGGATAAATTTATTGAAGCAGAGATTAAACTTTAATGATAAAATTTCTTAATATTACTAAAATTTACCCTCCGGATATCCTTGCTTTAAAAAATGCGTCTCTTGAGATAAAACCGAAAGAGTTTGTTTTAATTACCGGAAAATCAGGCGCCGGTAAAACAACCTTGCTTAAACTCATTTTAGCCGAGGAAAAACCAAACCAAGGCGAAATTTTTTTTGAGCAGCAAGACCTTTCTAAAATAAGAGCAGGCGACCTGCCTCATCTACGAAGAAAAATCGGCACCGTGTTTCAAGACTACAAATTACTTTTTTCAAAAACGGTTTATGAAAATATCGCTTATGTAATGGAAGTAATGGGAGCGAATGAAAATGAAATTAAGCGGGATGTTTCTCAAATTCTGGAAATTGTCGGTTTGGAAAACAAAGCGCGAAGTTTTCCGGCCCAGCTATCCGGAGGAGAACGCCAAAGAACGGCAATTGCCAGAGCTCTTATTCACAGGCCGGATATCATTTTAGCCGATGAACCTACTGGCAATTTAGACCCTTATAATACTTCTGATATTCTGCGCCTTTTGCTAAAAATTAACGGGTTGGGAACTACTGTAATTTTAGCCACCCATGACAAAGAGATAATCAACACGCTTGAAAAAAGAGTAATTACTTTAGATAAAGGCAAAATAGTCAGAGACGAAGAAAAAGGAAGATTCATCTTATGAAATTATGTTTGTTTTATTAAAACGAATTATTAAATCCGGCTGGACAAGTTTTTCCCGCGACCCTGGCTTGATGTTAGGCACTATTTTTATTATGCTTATACCGATTGCTTCAATAACCTTGTTTTTTCTTGTAAAAGACACCGGCCAGTCCTTAATTTCATCTCTGGAAGAAAAAGCGGATATTTCTGTTTATTTTAAATCAGATATTCAAGAAACAGATATTTTTAACATTAAAGAACAACTCTTAAAAATTGCTGAAGTAAAAGAGGTTAAATATATCTCCAAAGACCTTGCACTGAACGAATTTATTCAAAGACACGAACACGACCCGGTTCTAATGGAATCTTTGGAAGAACTGGAAACAACTCCTTTTTTAGCCCTTTTAAACATTAAAGCGTTTGAAGCAAGCCAATACGAACTAATTTCCGGTTTTCTGGAAAAGCAGGAGTTTGAAAATTTGATTGAAAAGATTGATTTTTATCAAAGAAAAACAGTAATTGAAAAAATTTTTCTGCTCGCTTCCACGACAAACAAAGTAGGAATTGGTTTAAGCATTGTTTTGGCGATAGTGGCTGTTCTGGTTGTTTTCAACACGATACGGCTGGCAATTATTCATCGTGAAGAAGAAATTAAAGTCCAGCGCTTGGTTGGCGCTTCCAATTGGTTTATCCGCGGACCGTTTTTAGTCCAGGGAGCAATTTCAGGAATTTTTGCCTCTATATTCTGCTTTTTAATTTTTGCCGCGCTCTGCTGGTTTTTAAGCCCGAAACTCGCAATTTTGTTTTCCGACCTTAACATCTGGAACTATTTTTCAAGTAATTGTTTATTTATTATTTTAATTCAATTAGTTACCGGTGTTGGCTTGGGAATAATTTCCAGCGCTATTGCAATCCGAAAACACTTGAAAATTTAAACAATGCGGGGTCATCTAATGGTAGGATAATGGATTCTGGATCCATTCATCTAGGTTCGAGTCCTAGCCCCGCAACAGTCTAGTGCTCGGTTCAAGCGACCGAGAGGCATATAAATTATATTCATATGAATTTTTCAAATCGTTTTAAAATATGGTGGTGGGGAATTTTATTATTTATCTTAACTATAATTGCTGGATGGAGGTTGGCAATAAACTCTTTTACAAATGTGGATATATTTATATTTACATTTTGGTTTATCTTAGTCTTATTCCCTATAATTAGCGAGGTGTCCATATTTGGAATCAATATTAAAAAAGATTTAGAAGATTTTAAAAATGAAATTAAGGGTCATATTTTAGATATAAAGAATCATATTAATTTTCAACCAATTATTAATGTTACAACTGTTCCTGCAAATGAAAAAGAATATAAACAAAAGGCGATAGAGGAGATAAAAGAAGATGTGAAAATTGAAGAACAAAAATTAACAGAGAAAAAACCGAAAAGATTTAGTATTTCAGAGGGTAAATATCAAAAAGCAACAAGTAGTGAAAAGATGCAAGATAGATTAAAAAAAATAGCTATTATAGAAAAATTAATAGAAGATATTTTTAAAGCTTTAGGTGAAAATTATAAGTCACAAATCAAAATAACTGATTCAGATTCAAAAAAAGATATAATAGTAGATGGTGTTATTTATAGAGGGGTAGCGATTGGTGAAATTATAGAAATAAAATTTATAACAAAGATGAGTTTCGAAAATTTCTTTTATATAGCTTGGCGTTATATTAAAAAGATTTCTAAATTTGGCCTTAGAATTCCAATAAGATTTATTATTGTTTCTGAAGATTTAGATGAAAAATCGGTGAATCTAATAAAAGAACAGGTAGAAAAGTTGAATTCTTCTATAGAATTAAACCCTGCATTACCTCGAGCAAGTCTTCAATTATTCTTATTTAAAGATAATGTATTAAATGAAATGAAATGAAATAACCATGGCCGAGACGCGTCAGCAGAGGAGTCCCAAAAGGCCTAAATTTCCCCTCAAAAACTCGGTTCTAGACCGACTATAGCAACAACTTAGTGCTCGGTTCTCGTGACCGAACCGTATTAAAAAATCAGCAAAAGGTCGATTTTTAAGCAAGTTTTAAAGAAATGCGTTTAAAACTTGTTAGGCGAAATACGGCTCTAAAATAATATGAAACACATTTCTAAAAAAACGCCACAAGGTATTAGAGATACTTTAAAAGAAATTGGTGAACTTTCGTGCATATTTTATTTATACTATCACTTTAATAATAAAAACTGGTCAGTATATAAAAACTACGATGAGAAAGGTTACGATATACTGTTATTCAGCAAAAAAACAGGCAAAAAAAGGAAAATAGAGGTTAAAACTAGGCAAAGATTAATTAGTTCTTCAAGTAATAGAAATAAAAACACACACTTTACTTTGACAGAGGTAGAAAAAAAAGAAGCGGATTTTTTAATAGGTTTTTGGTTTGAATATAATTTGTTCTTTATAGTTCCGACTTCAAAATTAATGGAAACTAAATCAAAGGACAAAAAGCTATATAAATTTATAGTATCACTTAATAAAAATAACGACATTAATGAAAGCTCTAAAAAATATTTAGGAAATTGGGAGAGTATAATAAAATAGCCCCAACTGAGACGCGTTATTTATAAATTTTGGGAATAATCAAAAAATCGCCAATAAGGCGATTTTTTGGTAGAATGAAATTAAATGACACTATCAGAATTTGAAAAATTAGTAGAGGAATCTTTGTTAGCTCTGCCGGAACATATCCGGAAAAAAATAGACAATGTAGCAATTGTTATTGAAAAAAGACCTTCTCAAAAATCTTTAATCGGGCTTTACCAAGGCGTTCCTAAAACAACCTGGGGCAAAGGATTTGGTATGCATCTGCCGGATAAAATCACTATTTTTCAAGAACCGATTGAAAAACTTGCCCGCTCCAAAAAAGAATTAAAAGAAATTGTTAAAGATACTGTTTGGCATGAAGTAGCCCATTATTTTGGCTTCAGTGAGAAAAAAGTCAGAGATCTTGAAGCTAAATGGCGGAAAAAAATAAAAAAGTAGAATAATCAAAAAAAATATGCCTTTATCTATTGGAATTGTTGGTTTGCCGAATGTGGGCAAATCAACCCTGTTCCAAACAATCACAAAAAAGAAAGTTGACTGCTCTAATTATCCTTTTTGCACCATTGATCCCAATGTAGGCGTTATTGCCGTGCCTGATGAAAGAGTTGATAAACTGGCAAAATTAACCAATTCAGCCAAAAAAATTTATACCACAATAGAATTTGTTGATATTGCCGGTTTAGTTGAGGGCGCCAATAAAGGAGAAGGATTAGGCAATCAATTTTTGGCAAATATCAGAGAAGTGGACGCAATAATTTATGTTTTGCGTTGTTTTAAAAACGAAAAAATTATAAGCGCCCAGCCCCAAACAGACATTTTAAAAGACAAAGAAATTCTGGACACGGAAATAGCTCTCAAAGACTTGGCAACCGTAGAAAAAAGAATTCAAGGCCTGCAAAAAGAAATGAAGTCGGGAACAACTAATAAAGAACTAAAAGTTTTATTAAAAGCGCAAAACTTTCTTAGCAAAGGAGAGATATTGACTGAAAAATCCTGGGACGAGGAAGAAAAAAAAGCGCTGAACAGTTATCAGCTGTTAACCTTAAAACCAAGATTGTATTTATTGAACGGCTCTGAACAAGAAGCTTCAAAAGAAATAATAGAGATTTTCAAAAAAAATAACTGGCAGTTTCTGATTATTGACATATTGACCGAGCTTGAGGCCGCGGATTTTAGCCCGGAAGAAAGAGCGTCTTTTGGCCTTTGTACAGAATCAAAAATTAATGCTTTAATAAAAGAATCCTACAAACTGCTTGACTTAATAACCTTTTTTACCACCGGGCCCGATGAAACGCGAGCCTGGACGCTTAAAAGAGGAAGCACAGCTCCTCAGGCCGGCGGAGTAATTCATAGCGATTTTGAAACATATTTTATCAAAGCAGAAGTAATAAACTGGCAGGATTTTATTGATAAAGGATTAATTCGCGCGCAAGGAAAAGAATACATTGTGCAAGACGGCGATGTAATTGAAATTAAAAGCAGCGCTTAAAAAATTAAATCAGTCAAAATTTTATGAATAACATAATTATTATTTTAATTGCTATTGTAATTATCATTGCCGTAGTTTTTATCTGGCAAAACCAAAAGCAAGAACCGCAAGCTGAAAATGGAGATACTGTATCTGTTCATTATACCGGCACATTAGAAGACGGAACAAAATTTGATTCAAGTTTAGACAGAGGAACTCCTTTTGTTTTTAAGTTAGGCGCGGGACAAGTGATAAAAGGATGGGATTTAGGTGTTTTAGGTATGAAAATAGGGGAACAGAGAAAACTTGTAATTCCTCCGGATTTAGCTTATGGAAAAAACGGCAGACCCGGAACAATCCCGCCAAACGCAACTCTTATCTTTGAAGTTGAACTTCTAGACATTGAAATTTAATCCAAAATAAAAAGAGAGGAAACAAGAGTGTTTCCTCAAAAATAGCTATATGCCCGGAAAGGGGATTTGAACCCCTTTTTTATGTCCTATATTTAGTATAGTGGTTTTTTTACTGCTAATCTTATTTTAACAATCTTTTTATTTTAGTGGTTTTTATTTGATTCTTTTACTACCCGACCGAGCAGGTTCTTGAATGTTCTCGCGTCCCTTGAGAAGTTAGGCCCCGTGTTAAGGGCTATACGCTTCCAGGGCTTCAAGTTATTCTTAAGAACCAATATTAGTTTATCATAAGCATCATTCCTTGTCAATCCTTCTCACATATTCACCTGCCTCGGTATTTACTTCAATAATGTCTCCTTGTTCAATAAATAAGGGGACACTTATTTGAGTTCCTGTTTCTAAAGTAACTATTTTGGTTCCTGCTTCTGCGCGATTGCCTTTAATTCCCGGCGGCGCTTCAATTACTTTAAAATTGATTTTTATCGGCAAAGAGATATTGATGATTTTATCTTTGAATAAAATAGCTTCAATAATCTGATTAGGTTTTAAAAATTTACTTGCTTCACCAATAATTTCCTTGGCTATGTCAAATCTAAAAGAGGGATTGTCTTTACCACAAAAGAAAAACTTTTCCCTGTGAGAATACAAAAATTTTGCTTGTATTTTTTTAATTTCCGCTTCTTCAAAATTTTCTGAACCGCGAATTGTTTTAGAAATTACATTGCCAGAAATAAGATTTTTTAATTTCGTCTGTAAAACCGAATGGCCTCTTCCTTTGAAAAGGGGAGAGGCGCTAATTATTTCATAAGGGGTCTTTTCTATAATTATTATTGTTCCTTTTTTTAGTATCATAATATCATTTCACTATTCGCCATTCTATTTCTGATTCCTGGTCCGCAAATTCCAGCCAAGTGCCGTCTTTATCAATCACATACCATTTTCTTTTAGCCCTTGACCAAACCATTGGGTCGTCCCTGTAAAACGGTTTTTTAACTACTTCTTTTGGCTTTAACCGGTCAAGTTCCAGCCATTTCTTGAAAACCGTTTCAATAGCATAGTCCAGATTTCTGGATTTTGCCCATTCAGCCACTTT
>JAGMAB010000021.1 GCA_023131055.1 Candidatus Parcubacteria bacterium
TGCTTCCGCCGAAATAATCAATGTAAATTTTATCTATGCCTTTTTTATCTACCCATGTTTTGAGCCGTTTTAAGTCCTGGCCCCAGTCAAGATTTGAATCAACAGTATAAATATAGGTTTTGTCAGGTCCTCCGATTAATTCGTTAGAATAAGCAAGATAATGAGGGAAAACACTCAAAGAAGAAATTATATACCAACCCAATAAAATTAAAACAAAAGAAGTTGCCTTTTTTTTGAGAGGCAGTTTTTTTATACCTGCGATATATTTTGTAATTCCTATTGAAACCAAAACAAAAGCAAACGGAAAAGCCGGCAAAAGATGCCGTACTCCGATATTAAGATTGCCGGTTATGCTTACAAACCAATAAAGCGCGATAAAACATAACATTGAAAACTCTGGAAAATGAGATTTCAGCCATTCTTTTGTTTTCTGACGCTGAACACGAATTAACCGAACAGCGTATAATAGAGAAATTATGGTTAAAATATGAAAAGCCAAAGGAACTTTTATAGAATAGACAATTGGAAAATAATTTCTCCAGCCAAGATTAGAGACCTCTCCCAGAAAATAAGTTGTGTTGCCGCCAGCCACTCTGTGAAAAACCATAAATAAACCAGTGAGATAAAGAGCGTATGGCCTTAAAATTGGCTTGTCAGACGCCCATAAAACAGGTTTTTTTAATAAATCAGGCGTATCAGTAAGATAAACCATAGTATCTCTCACTTGTTTTTCTGCCGGATAATTCCAGGTATGATATTGATAAACAGGCCATATTAAAAGAAAACCAATAACAAAAACAAGAATTACGGTTTTTGCGGTTTGTTTGAATTTTCCTGATTTCACTAACCACCAAACTATTCCCAAGAAAACAAAAAATGGGAGTAAAAGGATTACCGAGAACTTGCAAAGCTGGGCAATACCAAAAGCAATGCCTGCCAAAATAATATTTTTCTTTGAGGAATTTTTTAGCGCTTTAACAAAATAATAAGCGGCAATAAATATTCCGGCTGCCGCGCCGACATCAGTGGTAACCAAACGGCCGTGAGCCAAGAGAGTTGGTGAAAAACAAAATAACAACAAAGCTAATAATCCTGCTTTGTTTCCAAAAAGTTCTTTTGTCCATAAAAAAACATAAAATCCGAGCAGAATTAAAATAAAGAGCATCGGAATTCGTCCCCAAAAAATCATTTGCTCTGCCGGATTTCCACTGTTATAAAGAAAGTGCCTTCCAAAACCCCATTGGCCATTGACATCTTTTTGCCAGTCCTTAATTTCATAAGGAAAATTAATGTCTTTGATAAAAAGAAGAGGCAGGGCTGACAAGTCCTTGATTAAAGGAGGATGTTCAGGATTTAGCCGCATATCTTGCTGGGTTAAATAAGAATAGCCGGCCGGCAAGTGAGCAAGTTCGTCCATTGTGAGTGAATCGTTTTTTATGCTAAAAACACCAATAGCAAACATAAAAAACAAAAGGCCAATAGCAATAACATTTGTGGTCTTATTAGACATTATTGTATTTTAGCACATTAGAAAAAAAGATTAAGAGCTCTTGAAATTTGATTTTAATGAGGTATAATTGGTTTATGGCAGAGGATAATAAAAAGGAATTAGAAAAATGCCGGAAAGAAAAAGAGGATTATTTAAATGGTTGGCAAAGAGCCAAAGCAGATTTTTTGAATTACAAAAAACAGGAAATGGAAAGAATTGGCGATATTTTGAAATATGCCAATGAGGGTTTAATTCTAAAATTTTTATTGATTTTAGACAATTTTGAAAAAGCTGAAAAAGAAACATATAAAATCATTAAAAGCCATCCCTGTCCCGAGCTTAAAAATGCTTTACAAGGATTTTTACAAATAAAAACACAGATTTTAGATTTTTTGAAAAATCAAGAAATACAAGAAATAAACTGCGTTGGCGAAAAATTTGACCCGAATTTTCATGAAGCGATAGAAACAATTGAAACAAAAGACCAGGAATCAGGCAAAATAATTGAAGAAATTCAAAAAGGTTATAAATTACACAATAAGGTCATCAGACCGGCTAAGGTAAAGGTCATAAAATAATATTTACAATTTTATGGAACAGCAACAACAACAACAAAAGCAACTTCAAATTAAAGCTAAAGACAGCGACTTAAAAGGCGTTTATTCTAATTTAATGCAGATTGTTCATACTAAGGAAGAATTTATTCTGGATTTTTTCTTGGTTTCGCCGCCACAGGGCTTTCTTTCTTCAAGAGTAATAATGAGTCCGGGGCATACAAAAAGAATGGTAAAGGCGCTTCAGGAAAATTTGGCAAGATACGAGGAAAAGTTTGGCAAAATTGAGGAAGCCGAAGCCAGCGGAACAAAATTAGGATTTGGAGAGTAAAAATTAATCATTTATCAATTATTATTAATTATTAGTTTTTTTTACTATGGCAAAAATATTAGGTATTGACCTTGGCACCACTTTTTCAGCAATGGCTGCGGTGGAAGCCGGGGAAGCAAAAATTATTGAGAATAAAGAAGGGGCAAGGACAACGCCTTCTATTGTGGCGTTGACAAAAAATCAGGAACGGTTAGTCGGAGTTTTGGCAAAACGGCAGCAGATTACTAATCCTCAAAATACGATTTTTTCAACAAAAAGATTGATTGGAAGAAAGTTTTCTGACAAAGAAGTTCAAAAAGACAAAAAACTTATGCCTTATGAAATCAAAGAGGCAAGCGATGGCGGAGTAGAGATAAAAATGGGGGATAAGTGGTATAAGCCGCTGGAAATCTCGGCAATGATTTTGCAGAAATTAAAAACAGACGCTGAAGAGAAATTAGGAGAAAAAATTGAAGAAGCAATAATTACCTGCCCGGCTTATTTTGACGATTCGCAGAGAAAAGCAACCAAGGTTGCCGGAGAAGTGGCTGGTTTTAAGGTGAGGCGGGTTATCAATGAACCAACTGCGGCCGCTTTGGCTTACGGCTTGACTAAAAAAGGCGAGAGAAAGATTGTTGTCTATGATTTTGGCGGAGGCACTTTTGATATTTCCATTTTAGACGTGAGTGAAGACACGGTTGAAGTAAAAGGAACAGGGGGCGATACCCATTTGGGAGGCGATGATTTTGACCAAAAAATTATTGATTGGCTGGTGGATAAATTCAAAAAAGATCAGGGTATTGATTTATCAAAAGACCAGCTGGCGCTTCAGCGTTTGAAAGAAGCCGCTGAAAAAGCAAAAATTGAATTATCCACAACTCTGGAAACTGAAATTAATATTCCTTTTGTAACTTCAGACGCCGCGGGGCCAAAACATCTTCTTTTTAAGCTTACCAGAGCTGAATTTGAGAATTTGGTAAAAGAATATATTGACAAATCCATTGATTTAACAAAGCAAACTTTGAAAGAAACCGGTTTGCAGGTAAAAGACATAGATGAAATTGTTTTGGTTGGCGGACAAACAAGAACGCCAAAAATTCAACAGGAAATTAAAGAACTTTTTGGCAAAGAAGCGAACAAAGAGATTAATCCTGATGAAGTTGTTGCTACGGGCGCGGCAATCCAAGCGGGAATTTTACAGGGAGAGGTAAAAGATGTTCTGCTTTTGGATGTAACTCCATTGTCTTTAGGCATTGAAACGCTTGGAGGAGTGAGCACTGTTTTAATCGTTAAAAATACTACCGTTCCTACTTCTAAAACCCAGATTTTTTCTACGGCGGCAGACAATCAGCCGTCAGTGGAAATTCATGTTTTACAGGGAGAAAGGCCAATGGCTGTTGATAATAAAACATTGGGCCGTTTCATTTTAGACGGAGTTCCTCCATCGCCGCGGGGACTTCCTCAAATTGAAGTGAGTTTTGACATAGATGCTAACGGAATTTTAAATGTTTCTGCAAAGGACAAAGCAACCAATAAGTCGCAGTCAATTAAAATTGAGGGTTCTTGCGGCGTTTCAAAAGAAGAAGTAGAGAAAATGAAAAAAGAAGCTGAATTGCATTCTGAAGAAGACAGAAAAAAACAAGAATCAATTGAAGTAAAAAACACTGCTGATAATTTAATTTATACTACTGAAAAGACCTTAAAAGAAGCAGGGGATAAGGTTTCTGCTGATTCAAAAAAGGAAGTTGAGGAAAAAGTCACGGCTTTGAAAAAAGTCAAAGACAGTGATAATATAGAGGATATAAAAAATAAAACATCAGAGTTGTCTCAGGCAATTCAGAAAATTGGCGCAGAGATGTATAAAAAAACTGAACCAGAACAAGGAAAAGAACAAGAAAAACCCAAGGAAGAGCCAGAGAAAAAACCAGATGAGAAACCGGAAGAGAAAAAACCAGAGGAAGGAGAATATAAAGAGAAATAATTTTTAATCTTTAATCTATGGCTAATTACTACCAAGTTTTGGGCGTTCCGCAGAGCGCTTCGGAACAAGACATAAAAAAAGCGTATCGGAAATTGGCGCATAAATATCATCCGGATAAAGGAGGAGATGAGAAAAAGTTTAAGGAGATAAACGAAGCGTATCAGATTCTTTCCAATAAAGAGAAAAAAAGCCAATATGATAGGTTTGGCAGGGTTTTTGAAGGCGCGCCCGGCGCGGGTCCTGGCGCGGAACAAGGATTTGACTTCGGATTTGGCAGGGGCGCGGGCCAAGGCCAAGGTTTTGATTTTGGCTTTGGCGATTTAGGAGACATAATGGAAGAGATTTTTGGCTTTGGCGTTTCTCAAGCCAAAAAAGACACAAAAAAAGGAAATAATATCAGAATTGATATGGAAATTCCTTTGGAAGATACTTTGAAAGGAGAAGAAAAGGAAATATCTTTATACAAAATGGTGAAATGTTCAAGGTGCGCGGGCACGGGCGCGGAACCCGGCACCAAAGTCAAAGAATGTTTTTCCTGCCGCGGCACGGGCCAGGTTCAGCAAATTAAAAAGACATTTTTGGGAAGTTTTACCAGATTTATTATTTGTCCTGAATGCCATGGAGAAGGATATAAACCGGAAAAGCCCTGTAATGTTTGTAATGGACAAGGCAGAATAAAAAAACAGGAAAAGATTAAAATCTTTATTCCGGCAGGAGTGGATACTAATCAAATGATAAGAGTAGAAGGAAAAGGAGAAGCGGGCAGAAGAGGCGGCAAGCCGGGTGATTTGTATTGCCGCATTTTTATAAAATCGCATCCTGTATTTAAGAGAAGCGGCGATGATTTATACGCAAAAGTTTTGATTTCTTTTTCACAGGCAAGTTTAGGCGACGAGATTGAAATTTTAACTCTGGATAAGAAAAAACTCTTGCTTAAAGTTCCAACCGGCGTTGAATCGGGAAAAATTTTGAGCATTTCAGGAAAAGGAATTCCTCATTTTTCCAGCTATGGAAAAGGTAATCTTTATGTTGAATTAGTTATAAAAACGCCAAAACATCTTTCTAAAAAACAAAAAGAATTACTAGAGGAACTAAAAAAAGAGGGAATTTAGTGAAACATTTGCCCCCATAGCTTAGTGGTAAAGCAGTTGCCTTTTAAGCAATTGACGAGGGTTCAATTCCTTCTGGGGGCACATAAATAAAACTCAAAACTCAAATGAAGAAATTTTTAATTCTTTTTTTTATAACTGTTGTTATTGTAATTAGTTTTGTTTTTGGTTTTATTTTCGGGCAAACAGAATGCGAGATTTGTCCGCCGGAGCAAGTTGATTTTTCTCTTTTTTGGCAGGCATGGGACACGCTTCAGAAAAGATTTGTCAATCAGGAAGAATTTGATACCCAGCAAATGATTTACGGAGCAATTTCCGGAATGGTGAAGTCATTGGAAGATCCTTATACTGTTTTTTTAGACCCGGATGACACCAAAAGATTTATTGAAGATATTAAAGGAAGTTTTGAGGGAGTGGGAATGGAAATTGGAATAAGAAAATCCCAACTCACCGTGATTGCTCCTTTGGAAGGAACGCCTGCGCAAAAAGCCGGTTTGCGGCCGGGTGATAAAATTCTGAAAGTAGATGAAACATCAACAATTGATATAAGTATTGACGAAGCAGTAGATTTAATTCGCGGACCAAAAGGAACAGAAGTTGTCTTATTGATTTATCGGGAAGAATGGGAAAACACGCAAGAAATTCCAATTATCAGGCAAGTAATTAAAATTCCTTCTTTGAAATTAGAAATGCTTGATGAAAATATCGCGCATTTGAAACTTTATCAATTTTCAGAAAAAGCCAGAGCGGATTTTCGCAAGACGGCAAATGAAATTTTACAAGGTCCCGCGGAAAAAATAATTCTTGATTTAAGAAACAATCCGGGAGGTTATCTGGAAGTGTCCCAGGATATTGCGGGCTGGTTTTTAGAACAAGGACAAATTGTGGTTATAGAGGATTTTGGCAAAGCCGGGCAAAAAGAGTATTTATCCAAGGGCCCAAGCAGGTTTTTGGATTATCCATTGGTAATTTTAATAAACCAGGGTTCTGCTTCTGCTTCAGAGATTTTAGCCGGCGCCATAAGAGATAATCGCGATATAAAATTAATAGGAGAGAAATCTTTTGGCAAGGGTTCTGTTCAGGAATTAGAACGGTTAAAACAAGGTTCTTCTTTAAAAATCACCATAGCCAAGTGGCTCACTCCCAAAGGAGAACTTATTGCTGATGTTGGATTAGAGCCGGATGTAATAATAGAAATGACTGATGAGGACTATGAACAGGAGAGAGACCCGCAGTTAGAAAAAGCCATTGAAATAATAAAAGAAATAAGATAGAATAAATTATTATGCGTGTAATACTTCTTCAAGATATAGAAAATTTGGGCAAGAAATATGATGTTAAAGATGTGGCGGACGGTTATGCCAGGAATTTTTTAATTCCCGGAAATTTGGTTAAAAAAGCTGATTCTAAAAGCCTTAAATTATTGGAAAAGCAAAAAGAACTTGCTGCTAAAAAAGTAGAACAAGAATTGAAAAAAATCCAGGAAATAGCTTCGGCTATTGACGGTCAGGAAATCGTAATACCGGTTAAGATTGGCGAAGAAAAACAGCTTTTTGAGTCAATTACTCCGCAGAAAATTTCAGAACAATTAAAAGAACTTGGTTTTGAAATTAAAAAGACACAAATCATTTTATTAGAACCGATTAAGGAAATAGGGGAGTATCCGGTGAAAATTAAGTTTGAACACAATTTAGAAGCGGAAATTAAAGTAATCATTAGTCAGGAAAAAGAAAAATGACCAAGTTTATTTTTGTCGCTGGCGGCGTAATGTCCGGCATTGGCAAGGGCATAGCTGTGGCATCTATTGGAAAGATTTTGAAAAGCAAAGGTTTTAGAGTGACAGCGGTTAAAATTGATCCTTATATTAATGTTGATGCCGGAACTATGAATCCTATTGAGCACGGAGAAGTTTTTGTCACCGATGACGGAGTGGAATGCGACCAGGATATCGGCAATTATGAAAGATTTTTAGATGACAATTTATCAAGCAATAATTATATTACCACAGGCAGGGTTTATCAGGCAGTGATTAACAGGGAAAGAAATTTAGAGTATAAAGGCAAGTGCGTAGAGGTTGTGCCGGATATTCCCAATGAAGTTATTTCAAGAATTAAAAAAGCGGCCAAAAAAAACAGAGCGGAATTTGTTTTAATTGAGATTGGCGGCACGGTAGGCGAGTATCAAAATATGTTATTTTTGGAAGCGGCAAGAATGCTCAAACTTCAACGGCCTTTGAGCGTTCTTTTTATTTTAGTGAGCTATCTTCCAATACCAAAAACAATAGGCGAGATGAAAACAAAGCCAACGCAATATGCGGCAAGAACATTAAATTCCGCAGGCATTCAACCTGATATTATTTTAGCCCGGGCAAGTGTTGCTTTGGATGAGTCCCGTAAAACAAAGATTTCAATTTTTTGCAATATATCTAAAAAAGATGTGATTTCCGCGCCTGATATTGCGTCAATTTATGAAGTTCCAATAAATTTTGAAAAGGAAAATTTAGGCAATCGTATTCTAAAAAAATTTAATTTAACCTCTCAAAAAAACAATCTTAAAGATTGGAAAGCATTAGTAAAAATAATAGAACAGGTTGAAAAGCCGGTTAAAATTGGCATAGTGGGAAAATATTTTGAAACGGGGAAATTTACTTTAATAGATTCATATATTTCAATAATTGAAGCAATAAAGCATGCTTGCTGGTTTTATAAAAGAAAACCGGAAATTCACTGGTTATCATCCGGAAACTTTGAAAAAAATCCTCAATCTTTGAAAGAATTAAAAAATTATGACGGGATTATTGTTCCCGGCGGATTTGGCAATAGGGGAGTAGAAGGCAAAATAAAAGCGATTGAATTTTGCAGAAAACAAAAAATCCCTTTTTTAGGGCTTTGTCTTGGAATGCAATTGGCTGTAATTGAATTTGCTAGAAATGTTTGCGGCTTGGAAAAAGCGAATTCCGCTGAATTTTCAAAAAACTGCAAGGAGCGCGTTATTGATGTAATGCCGGAGCAAAAAGTTTTATTAAAAGAGAAAAAATACGGTGGCACTATGCGATTAGGTTCTTATAAGTGCGAGCTTAAAAAAGGCACTAAAACCTGGAATGCGTATAAGCAATTAAATATCTCTGAACGCCACAGGCATCGCTATGAGCTGAATAACGAGTTTAAAGATGTATTAGAAACCAATGGCATGATTATGTCTGGGATAAATCCGGAAAAGGATTTGGTTGAAATTATAGAGATTAAAGACCATGTGTTTTTTATAGCAACCCAATTTCATCCTGAATTTAAATCAAGGCCGTTAAGGCCTCATCCTCTTTTTAGAGAATTTATCAAAGTGGCTGTTCAACATTAACTATTTTTACTTTTCTTTGAGAATTATCAAATTTTCTTTTCCTTTTTGTTTGAAACTTAACCAAGCCCTTTTTTAAGGCGTATAAAGTATCATCGTTGCCAAGTCCGACATTTTTTCCGGGAAGGAATTTTGTTCCTCGCTGGCGGATGATTATCATACCTGGCTTTACTTTTTCATTTTCATAGATTTTCACTCCAAGATATTTCGGTTGGGAATCCCTTCCTAATTTTGTAGCTCCTGTCGCTTTTGTCTTTGACATACAAATTATGTTATCAAATTTTTTTCAATTTGTCAAAAAACATCAAGAAGATATTATTTTATTAATCGGTGTTATTTTAATTTCTCTTTTTTCTTTTGCTATGGGTTATATTACAGCCAAACAATCGGAAAAAGAGCCAATTAAATTTGAAAACTATGAAAGTAGCTATTATTGGAGCCGGGATTTGCGGATTATATCTTGC
>JAGMAB010000022.1 GCA_023131055.1 Candidatus Parcubacteria bacterium
GGCCGCGGAGAGTATTTGGAAATGTAAGCCATATTAAATTTGATTTGTTTAAATAATTTAACCGTGTTTTCAAATTGTTTTTTCGTTTCTTCGGGGAAGCCGACAATCACATCAGTTGATAAATTAATTCCAGGCATTTTTGCGCGAATTTTTTTTACTAAATTTTTGTATTGTTCAATTGTATAAGACCTTTTCATTTTTTTTAAGATTTTATTGTCTCCTGACTGGACAGGCAAGTTAAGCTCTTTGGCAACTTTATTGGATTTTGCCATAACATCAATTAACTCATCAGAAAAATCCTTTGGATTAGGGGACATAAATTTAATGTAAAAATCTCCCGGAATATCCTGAACCATTTTCAAAAGTTTTGGAAAATTTACTTCTTGGGATTGATAACTATTCACATTTTGGCCTAAAAGCCAGATTTCTTTGAACCCTTTTTTTACTACATTTTTTACTTCTTTTAAAATTTCTTTGACCGGACGGTAAATTTCCGGACCCCGGGTATAAGGAACAGCGCAATAACTGCAAAATTTATTACAGCCGTTAGAAATAGGAATATATGCCGAGAAATCAGACGAGTATTTCGGCTTGATTTTTAAGTAAGAGAAGTCGGGGAAGTCAGACTTCCCATAGGAAGTCTGACTTCTAAATATTTCTTTCCAATTTGGCAAGTCTTTAATAGATAAAATATAATCAAACCTCTTTCTGAATTTTTTTAAGTCAGATTTTAAAATACAGCCGGTTAAAATAGTTTTTAATTTTTTGTTTTTCTCTTTTAATTTTTTAAATTTGGGCAAAAGACCATAAACGCGGTCAACTGCTGATTGCCTGATTGAACACATATTGACCACTATTAAATCAGTATGAGCTATTTCTGAAGCAGATGAATAGCCAATTTTTTCCAAAACCGCGGCAATTCTTTCACTGTCTGACTGGTTCATCTGACAGCCATAGGTTATGATAAAGTATTTCATAAACTTGATTTTACATTGAAATTTGAGAAAATTCAACAAAAAAACAATCCCGTTCAAGCAGGATTGTTTTTAAATATCTTCTTTTCTTTAATTCAACTATTTTTTTTCGTTTCTATCTCTTTTTTGACCTTTTCTAAAAATTTAGTTAATTTCATTTCTTTAATATCCTTTTTGCCTCTGGCGCGAATACTCACTGATTTTGTTTTCATTTCTTTATCGCCGACCACTAAAAAATAAGGAATTTTTTGTATTTCGCCTTCGCGGATTTTTTTGCCTACTGTTTCATTTTCATCTCTTAATTCTACACGAGACCCGTTCTCGCTCAATTTTTTCATTACTTCTTTCGCATATTTTTTGTGGCGAGAACTAATTGGAATAACCCAGATTTGGACAGGCGAGAGCCACAAAGGCAGAGCCCCGGCATAATGCTCTAATAAAAATGCCATTGTTCGTTCAATACATCCGATAGAAGAGCGATGAATAACCATTGGTCTTTGTTTTTCCCCGTTTTTATCTATATAGGTCATTTCAAATTTTTCAGGCATATCAAAATCTATCTGGACGGTAAAAGCAGTATCTTCTTTTCCATTAACATTTCGCATTTGAATATCTAATTTGGGCCCGTAAAACGCGGCTTCGTCTTTTGCTTCTACATATTTAAGCTTTAATTTATCTAATATCTTTTTCATTAAAGATTCTGTTTTTCTCCACGCTTTGGGATTATCAACATATTTTTCTTTATTTTTTGGATCCCATTTTGAGAATCTATACCAGTAATCTTTAATACCGAGAACTTTCATACTGTGTTGGATTAACTTCAAGACATCTTTGAATTCTTTTTCAATTTGGTCAGGTCTGCAAATAATATGAGCATCAACAAGCGAGAAGCACATAACTCTCATAAGACCGGACAGTTCACCTGATTGTTCTTTTCTATATTGTTTTACAATTTCAGCATATCTCAACGGAAGTTCGCGATAACTTCTTGGTTTAGAATTATAAATCATAAAATGATGCGGACAAGCCATAGGTCGCAAAACATAGTCCTCTCCGTCAACATTAATCGCTGGATACATGCTTTCTTTGTAATGTTGCCAATGACCTGATTTTTTGTATAAATCTTTTTTTGCCAAATCAGGCGTACAAGTTCGCAAGTATCCTCTTTTTGTTTCTTCTTCAATGATAAATTTTTCCAGCTCTTGTCTTATAATTGTGCCTTTGGGCGTTAAAAGAGGCAGTCCTTTGCCAACCAAATCAGAGAAAATAAATAAATCCAATTCTTTGCCAATTTTTCGATGGTCTCGTTTTTCCGCTTCTTTTTGGCGTTTAAGATATTCATCTAATTCATTTTTTGTCTGAAAAGCAATGCCGTAGATTCGGGTAAGCATTGGATTTTTTTCATCACCTTTCCAGTAAGCGCCTGCAATTTTTGTTAATTTGAAAACTGAATTTGATTTTTTTCTCATTATTTTTTCAATTTTTGGCAGGTCAGTCAAAGAAATGGAATTAGGCAAATGAAAATCATAATAGAATCCATTTTCTATTGTTTGTCCATATCCAAGTTTAATGCCAGGATGCAATTCCTGAACCGCTTCTGCTAATATATGTGTTAATTTAATTTTTATTGACATAAAAATTATTACTGATTATTAATTATTTTGAATTACGAAATGTGTTGTTGGTAAGGAATTTAGGCAAAGAAATCTTTTTAGCATCGGGTAGGCCGTGGGTTTGGCGTGTTAAAAAGATTTCTTTGTCTAAATTATGAACCCAAGAATTAAAAATTGTTTCATTCCTCTACTATTTCCTCAATTTCCTGACAAATAATTTTAGGCGTTCCATCGCGATTATCCACCCGTCCTTTAACCATAACGATTTTGTTTTCCTGAAAAATATCAGGGTTTTGTTCAATAACAGATGGAAAGACCACTAATTCAATTTTGTCTGTTCTGTCTTCTAATTTAACAAAAAGCATTGGTTTTCCGCTTTTGGTGGTAATTTTTTTAATTACCGAAATTATCCCTCCGATTTTTACTATTTTGCCTGTAATGTCCTGAGAAATCTTAAAAAGAGGCAGAACTTTTTCTTCAAAGATTTTTTTAAAATCTTCCAAAGGATGGCTGCTAATATATAATCCCAAAAGTTCTTTTTCCCATTTTAATTTTTCTTTTTTTGAGGCGCGCGGGAAAGGGGAAAGAGATATTCCGTTGTTGTTTGTTTTCATTCCGTCAAAAAGTCCTTTCTGACCATTGAATTTATTTCTTTGCGTTTCCTTGTTCCATTCCAAGAGTTTTTCCAAGTTCTGCAAAAGTTTATTTCTTTCTTCAAATTTATCAAAAGCGCCGGTTTTAATCAAGCTTTCCAATGACCTTTTATTCAGGTCTTTTGTTTCCATTCTCGTAATAAAATCAGTAATAGAACTGAATTGGCCCTTTTCTTTTCTTTCTTTAACAATTGCTTCTACTACATTATTGCCAACATTTTTAATAGCCAACAAGCCAAATCTTATTTTCTTTTCATTCGGCACAACGCTGAAATTTCTAAAACTTTCATTAATATCAGGAGGCAAAACCTCAATACCCATTCTTTTGCATTCGTTGATTAAAAAAGCAATTTTTTCAATATCCTGCTTTTCAGAAGTCAAAACAGAAGCCATAAATTCTACCGGGTAATGAACTTTTAAATAAGCCGTTCTGTAAGCAATCATTGCGTAAGAAGCGCCATGCGAGCGGTTAAAGCCGTAGCTGGCAAAAGGTAAAATCCATTCCCAGATTTTTTCAGCAATTTCCTTGGCAACGCCATTTTCTTTGGCTCCTTGAATAAACTTTTCCTTTTGTTCAGAAAGCAGTTTTTTAATTTTCTTGCCTACTGCTTTTCTTAATATGTCTGCTTCAGCCAAGCTAAATCCAGCTAATTGCTGGGCAATCTGCATTAGTTGTTCTTGATAAACCATAATGCCGTAGGTCTTTTCCAAGATTGGTTTTAATTTTGGATGTAAGTATTCTATTTTCTTTTTTCCCTGTTTGCCGCTAATGTAATCCGGAATAAACTGCATTGGTCCGGGCCTGTATAAAGAAACCATAGCAATAATATCTTCAAATTCTGTTGGTTTTAATTGTTTTAAGTATCTTTTTATTCCGTCTGATTCCAATTGAAACACTGATGTGCTTTCTCCTCTTTGCAATAGTTCATAAGTTTTTTCATCATCCAAAGGAATATCTTCTATTTTCAGCGATTTGTTTTGAACCATATAGATGCGGCTTAAGGTATCTTCAATAATTGTTAGATTTTTTAATCCAAGCAAGTCCATTTTCAATAATCCTAAATTTTCTATGGAATACATTTCATATTGAGTAATAATTGTTTGGTCGTTTTGCGTTGGACGCTGGAGAGGGACTATTTCAGTTAAAGGTTCTTTTGAAATTACTAGACCGCACGCATGGGTTGAAGCGTGCCGTACAACTCCTTCTAATTTTTTTGCCAAATCAATCAATCGGGTTGCCTTTTCATCTGATTGGTAAATTTCTTTGAACTCATCTATTTTTTCCAAAGTTTGGTCTAAGGTGAACCCAAGAGGAATGAGTTTTGCCAAATGGTCGCAATAAGAATAAGGATATTGCAGGGCTCTGCCAACATCTCTTATTACCGCGCGCGCGGCCATTGTTCCGAAAGTGATAATTTGAGCCACTTTGTCTTTTCCATATTTTTCTTTGATATAATTTATTACTTCATCTCTTCGCCAATCAGTGAAATCAAGGTCAATATCCGGCATTGATGAAATTCTGGAGGGATTTAAAAATCTTTCAAAAAGAAGATTATATTTTAATGGGTCTATATCAGTGATATTTAGAAGATAAGAAACCAGAGAGCCGGCAGCAGACCCTCGTCCGGGTCCCACAACAATGCGATTTTCTTTTGCCCAATTGACAAAATCCTGAACAATCAAAAAATAAGAAGCAAATGCCATTTGTTTAATTACTGACAATTCATATTTTAATCTATCAATAATTTTTGTATCTTGTATTTTGTATCTTGTATTTAGTCCTTTTTCGCAGAGTTCTTTTAGATATTCATCAGGGTTCTTATTATTAGGTGTTTCAAAATAGGGGAGTTTTATTTCACCAAGTTTGAAGTCAAAATTACATTGTTCATTAATTTTCTGCGTGTTTTCAATTGCTTCAGGCGTATCTTTAAAAAATTCATTCATTTTTTCAGGAGAGTGTATTGAAAAATCATCAGTTTTCATTGTTATTCGCTGCGGGTCATCCGGTTTGGCTCCGGTATTAATTAGCATTAAAATATCCTGTGCTTCGGCATCTTCGCTTCGCAAATAATGGCAGTCATTCGTGGCGACAAGAGGAATATTTAATTTTTTGGAAAAATCAATTAAAACATCATTAACCTTTTTTTGATTTGGTAAATTGGGATGGCGCTGAATTTCAAGATAAAAATTATCTTTGCCAAAAATTTCTTGGTATTTTAACGCTAATTCTTTTGCTTCGTCAATTTTATTGGAAAGAATTAAATAGGGAATTTTTCCGCGCAGACAAGCGCTTAAAGCAATAAGTCCTTCTGAATGTTTCTCCAAAAGCTCTTCATCAATGCGCGGTTTATAATAAAAACCCTCAAGATGGGCTTTGGTTACTAATTGCACTAAATTTTTATAACCTTGTTCGTTTTTGACCAGCAAAACCAAGTGAAATCTTTTATCGTCAATGTTTGGTCGTCGCTGGTCCATTTTCTCACAAGCCAAATAAACTTCTGAACCGATAATCGGTTTTATTCCTTTTGCTTTTGCTTTTTTGTAAAATTCTACTGCGCCGTATAGAACGCCGTGGTCGGTTAAGGCGATTGAATCCATTCCTAATTCTTTAACATAATCCAAAAGTTCATCAATTTTAGGCAAGCCGTCTAATAAGGAATAGTGGCTATGAACATGTAAGTGAGTGAACTTTGGCATTAAATCATTATATCACTTTGTTTTTTTACAGCAACTATTAAAAATAAATTTTCTAGTCACAACTTTCAGCGATCGTTGGATATTGTGACTGAAAATTATTTGACAAATTTTGTGAAAATGACATAGTGTAGATAGCACTTTGGAGGTAAAAAATGGAAAACAAAAAAATAGTGTTTTTGTTAGCGATTGCAGTGTTAGCAGTAATTGCTTTGAGCGGCTGTATTGATATACTCAAAGAAGAAACGAAAGTATCTTTGCAAGAAGGCGAGATAGTCAAGGTCTTCAATGAATACGATATAGAACTTAAAGAGATAGTAATTTCGCCTCATTCAGCAAAAATGGACGAAGCGAAGATAACTATTTCCAAAGACGGAGATAATATTATTGGTGATCTGTATTTCCGGCTTGATGTGCCGGAAGAAATAGAAGAACTGGATATAACGCTGAAAGTAATAGACAGAGAAAAGAAATATGCAACACTGCATATTTCCAGACAGAAACCAATACAGGATATTCCAAAAGATATAATTTAGGGTAAAGATAATTTAATTTATTTTTACCTTTTTTTTATTCAGTCACGACTTCCAGCGATCGCTGGCTTTTGTGACTAGTTTGTTTTATACTATTAATAATATGGCAGAAACAAAAAATACAAAATATACTTTTCAAAAAAAGAAATT
The DNA here is from genome assembly GCA_023131055.1 of Candidatus Parcubacteria bacterium. Taxonomy (GTDB): domain Bacteria; phylum Patescibacteriota; class Minisyncoccia; order Minisyncoccales; family JAGMAB01; genus JAGMAB01. Next base: position 6,618 of record JAGMAB010000022.1, read on the forward strand.
AAATTTTACTAAAAGACTTTTTGAAAAAGGATTAAATGCGGCAAGTTATATTTTATTTGCGCTTAAAGATTTTCCTAAAGACCTGCATGAAAATTTTTATGATGTTTTTTTAGCAGAACTTCCAAATAGTTATCCAGGATTTAAACTTATGAAAGTAATGTTTGGTTATGATTCTAAGAAAAAAATGGGATTTAAAAAGCATACCATTCAGGTGAATATCTCTCGACTAAAAAAGCAAGGGCTTATTATAGAAGATGAAGGCAGCAAGTTTCGGCTCACTGCTAAAGGAGAAGAAATGATTGCTTATATTAAAGACAGACATTCTATTTTAGAAAAACCCTGGGATAATAAAATTAGAGTAGTGGTATTTGACATTCCGGAAAAGAAAAAGCATTTTAGAGAATGGCTTCGTACAGAAATAGGTTTATTATTATTCAAGCCGCTTCAAAAAAGTGTTTATATTGGTAAATATCCTATTCCTGACGATCTTTATCAAGAGATAATTAGAAATGGTTTTTTTAACGATATACATATTTTCACTATTAACGAAGCGGACAAACAAAAAGAGTTATTGGAATTATTAGAAGGGGATTAGTCACAACTTTCAGCGATCGTTGGAAGTTGTGACTGAACTATTGACAAATTCTGTGAAGGGTGTTATATTATAAATAGTTCTCAGTCGTTTGAAGTTGAAACGATTGAAGATATAAAAAGAAAATAAAAAAATAGGAGGTGAAAAGGAAGAAATGTTTGTTGAATTGTGTTTAATTGTAATGGTATTATTTGTCTTTTTTGGCGTAATTGCAATAAGATCACGGCTAAAAAAGCAATTTGACACGTTTGTTCTATCGGGTGTCATGTTTATTATTGCTGGAATAATGATGATTGCTTTTGTGCCAGTCGAATTTGAAAAGATGGATGTGGATATCGTTAAAGATTTAGATGATAATCAGGTCTACTATGTCTACAATGTCAGTATACTGCGCAACCAACCGGATTCAGCAATTTTAGTGATACAAAAAGTTGATTCTACTACTGGAACATTTTTTGGACGCGTATGTTTATACGAAGTTCCAAGAGCCGAACTACCCGACAGATTAGAAACGCCAGTGAAAATAATTTACCAAGACGACAACATAAAAATCTGGACACCTCCGTTCTCAAATTAGTCACAGCCAAAAAACCAAAAAATTTATGGGGTAAAAAAATGAATTTTTCAATTTTTTACTCTTTTTTTTTATTCTCCAATTATTTTCTAGTCACAACATCCAACGATCGCGAGAAGTTGTCAGAGATAAAATTTTGTGATTGGTAATAAATAATAATTTTTACCTCTTTTTTTGTTTGTGGTAAGATTTACTTAATGAAATATCCGAGTTTTAGAGAAGAAAAAAAGTTATGGAAAAAGGGATATAAATGTGTTGTGGGATTAGATGAGGTAGGCAGGGGGCCGTTGGCAGGACCTGTTGTTGCTGCGGCAGTCATATTAAACAAAAAACAAAAAACAAAAAACAAAAAAATACAAGTTAAAATTAAAAATTTAGAAAAATTGAAATTACGAGATTCTAAAAAGCTTTCAGCGAAAAAGCGGGAAGAGTTTTACAAAATTCTGACAAAACATCCGCAGATAAAGTGGGGAATAGGAAAAGTTTCAGAAAAAGTAATTGATAAAATAAATATTCTGGAAGCAACTAAGCTGGCAATGAAAAGAGCGATAAAAAAATTAAGCAAAAAACCGGATTATTTAATTATAGACGGAAATTTCAAAATTGATTTGCCTGTTTTGCAAAAATCAATTATCAAGGGAGATGAAAAAGTTTTTTCCTGCGCCGCGGCTTCAATTATTGCCAAAGTATTCCGGGACAGAATAATGAAAAGAGAACACAAAAAATATCCAAAATATGGTTTTGACAAACACAAGGGTTATCCAACAAAAAAGCATGTCAAACTCTTGAAAAAATACGGGAGATGTGATATACATAGAAATAGTTTTAATTATGGCAGTTCCAAAACAAAGACACACTAAATCAAGAAGGAATAAACGGCGTGGGCATATTTTTATCAAAGAGCCAACTTTAACAAAATGCCCAAAATGCGGCAAACCAGTTTTACCTCATACGGTTTGTTTGCATTGCGGATATTATAAAGGAAACGAGGTGATTGATGTTTTGAAAAAATTAACCAAAAAAGAAAGAAAAAAGAAAGAAAAAGAACTTGAAGCTAAAGAAAAACAAGGAGAGAAAAAAGAAAAAGCATTAACTATGGAGGAAATGTCCAAAAGGTAAAAAAATATGGCAAGTAGACATTTATCAAGAAGCATAGCAATGCAATCATTATACGAGTGGGATTTTTCAGAGCAAAAAAAAGATTTGAAAGAAATTACTGAAAAAAACATCAATGAATTCGGGCCTGGCTTGGAAGATAAAAGTTTTGTTTGGCAGTTAATAACCGGCATAATCCAGCATCTTTCCGACATAGACAAAATTATAGAAAAAGCGGCTCCTGAATGGCCCATAGACCAAATTACTATTGTTGATAGAAATGTTTTACG
>JAGMAB010000023.1 GCA_023131055.1 Candidatus Parcubacteria bacterium
CCGCGTCTGACGGTCCAATGCCCCAAACACGAGAGCATATTCTTTTAGCGCGCCAGGTTGGATTACCAAGGATTATTGTCTTCTTAAATAAATGCGATATGGTTGATGACAAGGAAATGATTGATTTGGTTGAAAGTGAAATCAGAGAACTTTTGAAGAAATACAATTATCCCGGAGACGAGACGCCTATAATCCGCGGTTCGGCTTTGAAAGCGCTTGAGGCAAATTCAGTTGACGATGAACCTGTTAAGCCAATTCTTGAATTGATTAAAGCGATAGACGAGCATATTTCCGAGCCTGAAAGAGAAACAGACAAGCCGTTTTTAATGGCAATTGAGGATGTTTTTTCCATTGCCGGCAGAGGAACGGTTGCAACGGGCAGAGTTGAAAGGGGAATTGTTCATCCGAATGAGGAAGTTGAATTAGTTGGAATAAAACCTACGGTAAAAACAACGGTTGTGAGCGTTGAAATGTTTAACAAAATTTTAGACGAAGGCAGGGCAGGCGACAATGTTGGAATTTTATTGAGAGGCCTTAAAAAAGAGGAAATTGAAAGAGGTCAGGTTTTGATAAAACCGGGTTCGGTTACTCCTCATACTGAATTTGAAAGCGAGGTTTATATTTTGACCAAAGAGGAAGGGGGCAGACATACGCCATTCTTTTCCGGTTACAAACCCCAGCTTTATTTCAGAACCACTGATATTACCGGTGATATAGTTTTGCCTGAAGGAACAGAAATGGTAATGCCGGGCGATACCGTAAATTTGAAAGTTAAATTAATTGCGCCGGTTGCTATGGAAGAAAAACAAAGATTTGCCATCAGGGAAGGAGGCAAGACAGTTGGAGCCGGAGTAGTGATTAAGATAATTAAATAATTTATCATTGAAAATTAATTTAGGGTTCTTTTAAGATGCCGACAAAAAAGAAAGCTGCAGAAGAAAAAGAAGTAAAGCCAAGATTAAGGATTAAGCTTAAGGCTTATGACCACAAAGTAATTGATAATTCTGCGCGTCAGATTATTGATACAGTTTTGCGTTATGGCGCTGATGTTTTAGGGCCTATTCCTTTACCGACAGAAATCAAAAAATACACTGTGAACAGAGCTTCTTTTGTCCATAAAGACGCGCGCGAACAGTTTGAAATGAGGATTCATAAGCGTATGATTGATGTTTTAAATCCTAATCAAAAAGTCATTGACGCTTTAATGAGTTTGAATTTATCAGCAGGGGTTGATATTGAAATTAAAATGTGATTACGACAAATAGTCAGACAAGAAAATCGGGCTATGCCCGATTTTTAATTAAACCATGAAATTCATATTAGGTAAAAAATTGGAGATGTCGCAGATTTTTGACAAAAAAGGACAAGTAATCCCGGTAACTTTAGTTGAAGCCGGACCTTGCGTTATTACTCAGATAAAAACAAAAGAAAAAGATAAGTATGAAGCGCTTCAGATTGGGTTTGAAAAGATTGAGAAAAAAAATAAGATTAAAAAAACAATGAAAGGCAAGGAATATAAATATATTAGAGAATTTAATTTACAATACATAAAAGACAAGCTCCAAGATACAAAAGCAGGGGATAAGATTGATGTTTCTGTTTTTCAGGAAGGGGATAAAGTAAAAATTGCCGGGATTTCCAAAGGCAAAGGATTTCAGGGCGGAGTAAAGAGATGGGGTTTCCATGGGAAAAGCGCTTCTCATGGCGTGAAGCACGAACACAGGACTTTGGGTTCAGTGGGCAGCGCTTATCCTCAAAGAGTAATCAAAGGCAAGAAAATGCCGGGCAGAATGGGCGCTGACAGAGTAACGATAAAGAATTTAGAAATTGTAAAGGTAGATAAGGAAAATAATTTATTTGCTGTGAAAGGCGCAATACCAGGAAGACGCGGCACATTGCTGGAAATCAGAGGATAGCCGCTAAAAATTATGGAAGTAAAGATTTATAATCAAAAAGGAGAAGAAACCGGAAAAACAGACTTGCCATCTGAAGTTTTTGATGTTAAATTTAATGCTGATTTGGTTCATCAGGTTGTTGTTTCACAAATGGCAAATAGAAGGCAGGTGATTGCCCATACTAAAGACAGAAGCGAGGTAAAAGGCGGCGGCAAAAAACCCTGGCGCCAGAAAGGAACGGGCAGGGCAAGAACCGGCTCAATTCGTTCGCCTTTATGGCGAAGCGGAGGAGTGACATTCGGGCCTACAAAGGAAAGAAAATACGACAAAATAATTCCAAAGAAAATAAGAAGAAAAGCGTTATTTATGGTTTTAAGCCAGAAGCTTAGAGATGAGCAATTGATTGTTTTGGACGAACTTAAGTTCGCAAAACCAAAAACCAAAGAAATGAAAGAGATTATCAATAACAGAAAAAGTATGTTGATAGCTTTGCCAAAGATTGATAAAAATGTAATTTTATCAGCCAGGAATATTCCCAAAACACACACAATTCCCGCTAAGGATTTGAATTGCCTTGATATTTTGAATTATAAATACCTGATGCTTCCGAAACAAGCGATTGAAGTAATAAAAGAAACATTTTTATGAAAGTATTAGATTTTTTCAAAAAAAAGCCAAAAGCAGAAAAGCCAAAAAAGATTGATGTAAAAAAGAAAGAAGAGAAACCAAAGCCGGAGAAGGTAAAAGAAAAGAAACCCGCTCAAAAAGTTTCTGATTTGGCAAATAGAGTTTTAAGATTTACACATGTTTCTGAAAAAGCGACTGATTTAGTAGGTAAAAGCCAGTATGTTTTTAGAGTTTTTCCCAGAGCAAATAAAACAGAAATTAAAAAAGCGATAGAAGAGCTTTATGGAGTAAATGTGGTTTCAGTAAATATTGTCAAGGTTCACAGAAAGCGAAGGCGGTTGGGAAGAATATTGGGCTGGCGGAAAGAATACAAAAAAGCAATAGTTAAAATAAAAAAAGGAGAAAAAATTGAAGTATTATCACAATGAAAAAGATATTGACAAAAAAAAAGCCGGAAAAGAAATTGATTAGGGCTTTGAAAAAAACAGGCGGCAGGTCTTCCAGCGGCAGGATTAGCATTCGGCACAGAGGAGGAGGGTCAAGGCGTCTTTATCGGTTGGTTGATTTCGCGCAGGAGAAAATAAATATGCCGGCTAAAATTATTGCTTTGGAATATGACCCTAATCGCACGGCTTTTATCGCTCTTTTGGAATATGATGACAAAGAAAAAAGATATGGCTTGGCTTGCCAGGGTTTAAAAATTGGCGATGAAATAGTTTGTTCGGAAAAAGCTGAAATTAAACCGGGAAACAGGACAAAATTAAAAAATATTCCAATTGGAACACCTGTATTTAATATTGAAATTGAGCCGGGCAGGGGAGGAAAGTTGGTAAGAGGAGCCGGAACCAGCGCCAAGGTTTTAGGTCTTGAAAAAGGTTTTTGCAATTTGGAAATGCCTTCTTCGGAAATACGCAGGATTCTTCAGGAATGTTTCGCTACCATTGGACAGGTTTCTCATTCTGAAAAAAGGTTTGAAAAAATCAAGAAAGCCGGTCAAAAGCGGCTTATGGGCAGAAGGCCTGTTGTCAGGGGTACGGCAATGAATCCGTGCGACCATCCCCACGGCGGCGGAGAAGGGAGAACGTCTATTGGATTAAAAGCGCCAAAGACTCCTTGGGGCAAACCGGCTCTGGGAGTAAAAACAAGAAGAAATAAAAGAACAGACAAATACATTATTAAAAGAAGACACAAAAAAAGGTAATTATGTCAAGATCACTTAAAAAAGGTCCATATATTGACGAGAAATTATTGAAAAAGATTAAGAATTTGAAATTCGGTTCTGCTACGATTATTAAAACCTGGTCCCGGGCTTGTACTATTATACCGGAAATGGTTGGCTTTACTTTTGGAGTTCATAACGGCAAGGAGTTTATTTCCGTTAAAATAAGCGAAGAAATGGTAGGCCATCGCTTGGGTGAATTTTCTCCGACAACTAAATTTGGCAGGCATGGCGGAAAAATGCAGAAAGAACAGGAACAAAAAGTTAAAACCGCAAAGACATTATGACAGTTATAGCTAAACTTCGTTATTTACGGATTACTCCCCGAAAAGTTCGCTTAATAGCTGATTTAATTCGGGGCAAGACAGTTGAGCAAGCTCAGCATATTTTAAATTTTACAATAAAAAGAACGTCAGTTCCTTTGTTAAAACTTTTGAAATCAGCGATTGCCAATGCTAAAAATAATTTTCATTTAGACGAAGCAAATCTTTACATATCCAAGATTTTAGTTGACGAGGGTCCAAAAAATAAAAGATCTTTGCCCAGAGCAAGAGGAAGCGCGGACCAGATTGAGAAAAAAAGTTCTCATATAACAATTGCTCTTGACGAGATTAAGGAAACAAACAAAGTAGAGAAAAAGAAAGAAAAAAAAGAAGAAATAAAGAAAGTTGTTAAAGTTGAAAAACAAATAAAGGTTGAAAAGCCTAAATTAAAACCTAAATTAGAAGTTAAAAGACCCAAGATTGAAAGGGGAATAAAAAGAATATTTAAGCGCAAAGCATTTTAAATTATGACTCATAAGGTTCATCCAAAATCATTTCGCTTGAAAGAAATAAACGATTGGAATTCCCGTGGATTTTACAAAAAAAAGTTTCCTGAATATCTGGAACAAGATTTTAAGATACGGGAATTTTTAACAAGCAAGTTGGAAAAAATAGGCGTAGAAAAGATTGAAATTGAAAGGTTTCCTGAAAAAATAAATATTATTATTTTTTCCCCCAGGCCGGGTCTTATTATCGGCAGGGGAGGAGAAGGAATTGAACAAATTAAAAAAGCAATAGAAAAAAAAGTTTTTAGAGCGGGGGAGGGTAAACTTGGAATAAAATTGGACATTAAAGAGGTTAGGGATGCGTGGTCTTCGGCAGCTTTAGCCGCGCAGTATATTGCCCAGCAAATTGAAAGAAGAATGCCGCCAAGACGCGTTTTGAAACAGTCATTGGAGAAAATTACAGTCTGCAAAAATGTTGAAGGAGCGAGAATAGAGGTAGCCGGCCGTTTGAATGGAGCTGAAATTGCCAGACGGGAATGGTTGAAAAAGGGACGCTTACCGCGCCAGACCATCAGGGCTGATATAGATTACGCGCAAGCCAAGGCGTTTTGCAGTTATGGAGTAATTGGAGTAAAGGTCTGGATATATAAAGGAGAACGATTTGATTAAATTTCGTATCTATGTCTATCTTAATGCCGAAAAAAGTAAAACACAGGAAATGGCGAAAAGGCAGGTCAAAAGGCAATGCCTTTAAGGGAACGGAAATTGTTTTTGGCTCTTTTGCTTTGAAGGGTATGGAACATTGCTGGATTAGCGCGCGCCAGATAGAAGCGGCGCGCAGGGCAATTATCCGTTATTTAAGAAAAGGAGGAAAGCTTTGGATACGGGTTTTTCCAGATAAGCCAATAACCAGAAAAGGAACCGAAGTGCCAATGGGCGGAGGAAAAGGAACAGTGGATCATTATGTTTTTCCCTTAAAACCGGGCAGAATTATTTTTGAACTGGAAGGAATAAAAGAAACAATGGCAAAAGAAGCGTTCAAAATGGCAACGGATAAATTACCAATAAAAACAAAATTTATCAAAAAATAACAATGAAAATTCAGGAATTGCGACAGAAAACTAAATCAGAATTGCAAAAACTTTTAATTGATGATAGAGAAAAACTAAGACAGCTTCGTTTTAATTTGGCTTCCGGCAAAGTAAAAAATGTAAGAGGAGTTCGCAAAATTAAAAAAGAAATTGCCCAGATATTAACAATATTAAAAAAACAATGAAAAAACAATTAACCGGATTAATAGTTTCAGATAAAATGGCAAAGACCATTGTTGTTGAGGTGGAACGAATAAAACAGCATCCTAAATATAAAAGAAGGTATAAGTTTCATAAAAAATACAAAACCCATTATGAAAATGGAGAGTATAAAGTAGGGGATAAGGTAATAATTGAAGAATGCCGACCTATTTCAAAAGATAAACACTGGAAAGTAATTAAAAAAGTATGATTCAGCCGCAAACAATGTTAAAAGTTATTGATAACACAGGAGCAAAAGTTGTTCAGTGTTTTCGGGTTTTAGGCGGAACAAAGAGAAGATACGCTCAGCTTGGCGATGTTATAGTTGGCACTGTAAAAGAAGCAGAGCCGAGAAGGACTGTAAAAAAACACGAAGTAGTGAGAGCGGTAATTGTCAGGCAAAGAAAAGCTTTTAGGCGCAAAGACGGGAGTTATATCAGATTTGATGATAATGCGTGCGTGATTTTAGAGGCAAAAACAAAGGAGCCGAAAGGAGGAAGAATTTTAGGGCCTTTGCCGCGGGAAATAAAAGAAAAAGGATATGATAAAATCGCGGGCTTGGCCCAGGAAATTGTATGAAGATTAAAAAAGGAGACCAGGTATTAATAATAAGCGGAAAAGATAAGGCGCGGAAAGGCAAGACATTAGAGGTTTTTCCAAAACAAAGCCGGATTTTAGTAGAGGGAATTAATATAAGAAAAAAGCACCAAAGACCGAAAAAGTCCGGAGAAAAGGGCCAGATTATTGAGATGCCAGGTTCTATTTCTGTTTCCAATGTGAAATTAATCTGTACAAAATGCGGCAAAGCCGCGCGGGTGGGATACAAAATTGTTAAAGGGAAAAAATATAGAATTTGTAAAAAGTGCGGACAGGAAACATAAATGAATATGCTACACTTAAAAGACAAATATAATAAGGAAGTAATTCCAGCTATGATGGAAAAGTTTGGATATAAGAACCGAATGGCTGTTCCTAAAATTACTAAAACAATAGTGAATACGGGATTTGGCCGTTTGATTTCAGGAAAAACAAATGACGAGCAGAGAAAAATACAGAAAAGTATTTTAGCTGATTTATGTTTAATCACCGGACAAAAACCAGTATTAAAAAAAGCGAAAAAATCAATTTCCGGGTTTAAAATTCGCGAGGGAATGCCGGTAGGCGCGGCTGTTGTATTGCGGAAGCAAAGAATGTTTGATTTTTTGGAACGCTTGATTCATATTACTCTTCCAAGGTCACGCGATTTTCAGGGATTGTCTCTTTCTTGTATTGATAAACACGGAAATTTAACAATGGGCATTAAAGAACATATTGCTTTTTTTGAAATTTTGCCGGAAAAAACAAGAATCATTTTTGGCTTGGAAATAACAGTTGTGACTACGTCAAAAAATCAAGAACAAGGCATAGAATTATTAAGATTAATGGGTTTCCCGATTAAAAAATAAGATGGCTATAAAATCACAAATTGCCAAATCAAAGAAAAAACCGAAATTTTCATCCCGAATTGAAAGGAGATGTTTTAAGTGCGGCAGAAAAAGAGGATATATGCGGCAATTTGGCTTGTGTAGAATATGTTTTAGAGAAATGGCTAATAAAGGTTTAATACCAGGAGTTAAAAAATCAAGCTGGTAAATTTATGACAGATCCAATCGCTGATATGCTTAATAGAATACGAAATGCTCAAGCCGTGTTAAAACCCACGGTTGATGTTCCTTTTTCAAATTTAAAATACGAGCTTGCTAAAATTTTAGTGAAAAAGGGCTTTGCGGAAAAGGTAGAGAAAAAAGGAAAACAAATTAAAAAAGTTATGGAAATAACCTTAAAATACAAGGACAAGATTCCGGTTATTTCAGGATTAACAAGGATTTCCAAATCAGGACAAAGGATTTATCTGCCAATAAAGAAAATTAAAAAAGTTCGCGGAGGTTATGGTATGTTAGTTATTTCAACTTCAAAAGGACTGATGTGCGATACAGAGGCAAAGAAACAAAAATTAGGCGGAGAAATACTTTGCGAACTTTGGTAAAAATTTTATTATGTCAAGAATAGGAAAAAAACCAATTTTAATACCGGACAATGTGGAAGTGAAGATAGAAGGTCAAAAAGTGCTTGTTAAAGGTTCTAAAGGCGAACTTCAAATAGAAATTCGGCCTGAAATTAAGGTTGAGATTAAAGATAAGCAAATTTTTGTTACTCCGCAGATTGAAACCAA
>JAGMAB010000024.1 GCA_023131055.1 Candidatus Parcubacteria bacterium
TATCATATGTATCTGAACCTTTACAGAGCAATTTCTGTGGATTAAATTTTGATTAAATTTATGTCAAAAAAACAATTAAAAACAAAAAAGAAGAAAGAGAAATTTTTGATATTTAAATGTCCGACTTGTAAGACAGCAAAGCATGTTTGGTATGATACAAAAGGAGGTTATTGTCACGAAGATATTTATACCTGTATGAAATGCGGATATTCTTTTATTGTCTCAGCAATATGTGATAAGTGTGGTAGTTCGCATAGTAGGGCTTATGGATGCAATGACCCAAATTGTGATAGCGAAGATTATCATTATGATAGAGAAAAAGAGGAAATAGAAAGAGAATTATGAATAAAAATAGCAGAAACAATTTAAAAAGGTAAATTATATTTACGAAATTTAGGGGGCGGAGTTGAGGGAAGTTTATGAAAGAAAAATCGCCAAGGGGGCGGTTTTTTGGTATAATAAAAATATCAAGGTCAAATATAATATAACAAAATATAATATAAAAATATGGATAATAAAATTTTAGAAAGTTTAAGGCAGGATTTAATAGGGGAGTTAGGGGCTATTAATCAATATCAGGAGCATATTGATAAAGTTGATGATGAAGAAATTAAAAAAGTTTTAATTCACATTATGAATGACGAAAAAGAACATTTTGCGGAATTGACAAAGCTCATCAGAAAGACAGACGAGACGCAAGAAGAAAAGTTTAAAAAAGAAGAACTTTAAGTTTTTGGTAGAATGAAATTATATGACAGATAAAAAGCAAAAATATTGGTCGGATAAGATTACGAAATATAGCAACGCTCTTGATTTAGAACAAGGAGTTTTTACTTTTAAAAATCCGAGAAAAATCGCTTTATCTCTCAAGAAATCGGCGGGAGAAAGCAATAGAAGAAAAGCGAAGCCGTTTCAGTCCGCAATGTCTATGTTAAATTTTTACATTAACCGCGCCGGCAAAAATTTGCCTAAAAATCAAAAGAAAACTTTGGAACAAGCAAAAATTGAATTAAGAAAAGTATTTGGAAAATAGTTTGATATACTAAAATAAAGTGTTATCATAAATATGATGTTGGCTAATAAAAAAATATTATTGATTGTTGTAATTCTGGCCTTGGTGATTGGAGGAGCTTTTTATTTTTTAAAAAAAGATTCCGGTATTCAATTAGAGCTTATGGAAAAAGAAAAAGCTACAACCTTTGGCGAAAACATTTATGAAATGGTCCAGAACCCGGCAGAAAAAATTCCCCAGACCAATCCTTTTAAGGCCAAAATCAATCCTTTTGAAGGATTAAAAATAAATCCTTTTGAATAACAATGACCAAAATTAAAAGTAATATAACTTTCTTTTCTTTATTCGCTATTTTTGGCGTTGGACTTTTAGCAGGTTTTTTTGCTTTTGCCCAATTTAGTTATCCTGTGGAGGAATTGGGAAATTGCCAGAATGAAGCTGAATGTAAAGATTATTGCGATAGCTGGGAAAATATTGAAGAGTGTGTATTTTTTGCTGAAGCCCACAACTTATTGTCGCCAGAAGAATTAGCAGAAGCTAAAAAAATAATAAAGGCCTTGGCCGGAGGGGCGGCGCCGCCCGGCGGATGTCTAAATCCGACTCAATGTAAGGCCTATTGCGAAGAACCCACTCTGATAGAAGAATGCATAACTTTTGCCGAGAAAGCCGGAATTATACCCCCATCCGAAGCAGCAGAAGCGAGACAGGTAAGAAAAGCTCTGCTGGCTGGAATTCCATTGCCTGGCAATTGTGGAACTAAAAAAAATTGTGAGGCTTATTGTTCAAAGCCAGCCCATACGCAAGAATGCATTCAGTTTGCCAGAAGGGCGGGTTTAATTTCTGCAAAGGAAGCGGCTGAAGCGGAAAAAGTGATGCCTTTAATAGCAAAAGGAGAGAGTCCCGGCGGCTGTAAATCAAAAGAAGAGTGCGAAATCTATTGCGCTGACGAGAGCCATGTGGAAGAATGTGTTTCATTTACTCTGAAAGCAGGATTAATGACTAAGGAAGAAGCGGAAATAATGCGGAAGACCAAAGGCAGGGGCCCGGGTGGCTGTAAATCAAAAGTAGAGTGCGATGCTTTTTGTAATAATCCCGCCAATCAAGAAACTTGTTTTGCGTTTGCTATTCAATATGATTTGATGCCCCAAGAAGCGATTCAAAAAATGAGAGAGGGCGCGGGAGAGATAAGAAAAGGATTAGAGTTTGCTTCTCCCGAACTTCTGGAATGTTTAAATTTAAGCGTTGGGTCAGAGGTAGTCAATAAAATTAGGTCAGGGAATTTTATGCCAACCCAACAAATCGGAAACCAAATTAAATCTTGTTTTGATAAATATATGGCTCTTCCTCCCTTGATGCAGCCAGAGTGATACAATCTATAAATTAAAAGTCGAAGGGTTTTTAATTAACGCTAATTTATTTTAAATTTATGGAAGAAGTTTCTAAAAAAGGCCAAAAGAACATATTGGCTATTATCAGTTATATTGGAGTTCTTTGTTTTATTCCTATTTTAATGAAGGAAAAAGATGTATTTGTGAAATTTCACGCCAAACAAGGACTGGTTCTGTTTATCGCTGAAGTTGCCACGATGTTGATTTCCTGGATTCCATTTCTCGGATGGTTGATTGGATTTATTCTTTGGATTGTATGGGCGGTATTGTCTATTACAGGGATAATAAATGCTGTGGGCGGTAAGCAAGTTTCACTTCCTATTATTGGGAAATTTGCCGAGAAATTTAAATTTTAGGTAAAGGCCGATTTATCCGCTTAAATAATTAAATAATATATGGCAAAATTTAATGCTAAAAATTTAGCGCTAGTTGCTTTTTTTGGAGTATTTTTATTTGGAGTAGTAGGATTTGTCTATGCTCAACAGGCATTACCGACAGGCGGAGATAGTTTTGAAACCGCGGTTAAGATAGAGCCGGGAAGTTATGAGGGGGAAGCAATTAAAGACGGTGAACCGGAATACTTTTATATTGATGTAAAATCAGGACAGGAGCTTCAGATGAAAGGCACGCTCAAGGGGTCTGATTCTTCCGGCGAGCAGACATTAAGTTTGTATAGCGAAGATAGAGAGGAGCTGACTTATGAAAGTGATTATCTTTTCGTGGGGGATCAGTCGCCATTCTCATTTTCTTGGCTGCCAAATTCAGAGAAAGATTTGTATAAGTATTATATAAAGAGGTGGCGGATGATAGGAGCTATCTCATTTGATCTATTACTGGTAGATAATTATGATGCCGGAAGCCAAACCGATGCCGGAGATAGTTTTGAGAAACCAATAAGCATTACCCCGGGAGAATATACAGCTTATCTTTCAGGAAAGAAAGGTACAGATACTAAAGATTTCTATAAGATGGCCGTAAAAAAAGGAGAAACGCTAAATGTTAAAGTAATTCCACCAAGTGAGTCGTCAATGATAGTAATTGTATATGGTAGCAATAGAGCAGTATTGAAATCTGAATGGCCGCCAAATCCGGGCGCAATTGTTGAAGCTTCCTTGGTTGCAAAAAGAAGCGAAGATGTCTTTGTTGAAGTTCTCTGTGAGAGCGGGAAAATTGCCGCTTATACTTTGAATGTTACGGTTCAACCATTAGCAGAGGGCGAAGCGCCGGTTGGTGAGGAAGAAGAAGTAATGCCAGAAGTAATACTGCCGTCTGGGGAAGTACCGTCAGGAGAAGTACCTGAAATAGCGCTGCCGGAAGGAGCAAAAGAAGTGGCAAAAGCTGTTGGAAAAGGGATTGCTACAGTGATAATTTTTTGGATTGTGGGCCCGATTATTTTTCTTGTAGTCATTGGAATAATTATCTATTTCTTTTTGAAAAAGAAAAAAACTCCTCCTTCTGAAAAGGTTTAAAACCGCGTGTTAAACTTTTCTAAAAAGCGAGTAAAGCAGAAAAAACAGGGGATAGCCCCTGTTTTTTATTCTCGCCAAGAAGGCGGTTTTTTGGTAAGATAAAATTGATATGAAAATTACTATTGTTTATGACAATACTGCTTTTAGAAAAGACCTTCAGGCAGATTGGGGCTTTTCCGCTTTAGTTGAGATAAAGAATACTCCCAAGATTTTAATTGATACCGGGGCTGATGGAAAAATTTTGCTTTCTAATATGGAAAAAATGGGAATTGACCCTAATTCAATTGATGAGGTGTTTATTTCCCATAATCATTCTGACCATACAGGAGGACTTTCTGAATTTTTGAAGATAAATAATAAAGTTAAAATTTATAATCCTGATTCATTTTCTAAGCCAACTAAAATTCATGAGAATGTATTTTCTACCGGCGAATTAGACGGAATAGAACAATGTCTTGGAGTTATAACTGAAAAAGGAATTGTTTTAATAGTTGGTTGTTCTCATCCTGAAATGAGTCATATTTTGGATGCGGCTAAACAATTCGGGAAGATTTATGGAATTATTGGAGGGATGCACGGATTTAAAGAATTTGAACTATTTAAAGATTTAGAATTAATCTGTCCCACTCATTGCACTCAATACAAAGATGAACTTGAAAAATTATATCCTCAAAAATACATTGAGGGAGGAGCAGGAAGGATAATTGAAATTTAATATGAAAATATTATTTAAAATAATTTTACCGGTATTTATTTTTATTGGAATTTTTTTGTCTGGCTCTGAATTTTATCAAATAAATCAGGAACTTCGGATAGTCAAGTTGGAAAATGAAGAAAAAATAAAAAATCTTAAAGAAAAATTAGCAGAAGAAGAAATTAAAAGTAAAGAACCTGTTGGAAAAACAGAACTTAATCCTGTTGAAATAGCTAAAAAATTTAATGAAGAATACAGCGCAAGAAAAAAAGTTCTTGAACTTTCAAGCAATGTTAAAGGAGTTTATATAACCAAGTTTATTGCTAATGCCGGGATTCAAGATTTGTACGCCAAAAAAGTTTTGGAAGATATTAAAAATCTTATATATGAAACCGAGCTTAACGCAGTAGTGATAGATGTAAAAGAAGTAGATGGATTTGAATTGTCAAGTTCTCTGCGAAAATTGATTGATGAACTGCATCAAGAAAATATTTGGGTTATTGCCAGATTTGTAGCTTTTCGCGATTCTTCTTTGATTAACGAAAGACCCGAGCTTTATCTTAAAAACAAAGACAATGGTCTTTGGAGAGACGAAAAAGGATATTATTGGCTTGACCCCGCCAGTTCCCAGGTTCAAAAATATCTTCTTGATTTATGTTATAAAGTAATTGATTTTGAATTTGACGAAATTCAATTTGACTATGTTCGCTTTTCAGTTAAAGACAATGGCGCGGTTTATCCAATTTATAATAGAAATAAAGAAAAACAAGAAATTATTAGAGATTTTTATTTAAAAATACGAAATAATTTAAGAGATTATAAATCCGATATTGTTCTTTCTATTGACCTTTTTGGAGAAATAGCTACTCGTTCTGTTTCTTCAAAAATTGGGCAATCCCTTGCTGATGTTGTTGATGTATTTGATTATGTATCTTTTATGCTTTATCCCAGCCATTTTTTTAATGGGTTTGCAATAGGAGAAGTTTATTTTCCTTATGAAGACAAAGATATTACCAAAGTGGTTTCTAATAATCCCTATGAAATAGTTTTAAGGTCAATTTTTTCCGGTTTTGACTATCTCTCGTCATTTTATTCTCAAAATGAACTTCAACCTCAATGTTCGGGCAATGGATTTTCTTTTTTATTTTGTCCTCAATCTAAAATTCGTCCCTGGCTCCAGGATTTTGATTTAAAATTTGATACCGAAAGGGGTATTTTTTACGATGCTGAAAAAGTAAAAGCTCAGATTAAAGCAACAGAAGATTCAGGGGCGTCCGGCTGGCTGCTCTGGAATCCCTCAAACATTTATACCAAAGAGGCCTTATTAAGGTAAATTAAAACAAAGCGATTAATAAAGATAAAATTATGGCAAAACAAAAATTTAATAAAGGCGAAATAGTTATTTATCAAACCTCTAAAAAAGAGGTTGAGTTAAAAGTGCGTTTAAAGGGTGAAACAGTATGGCTCACACAGGCGCAGATTGCCTTGCTTTTTGGCACGCAAAGACCGGCGATTACTAAACATTTAAATAATATTTTTAAATCCAGAGAATTAGATAAAAATTCAGTTAGTTCCATTTTGGAACATGTTGCCACAGATGGAAAAATATACAAAACCCAATTTTATAATTTAGACACAATTATCTCTATTGGTTATAGAGTTAATTCTAAACGCGCTACGCAATTTAGAATCTGGGCGACAAAAATTCTTAAAAGACCATTTAATTAAGGGTTATACTATCAATCAAAAACGGCTTTTGGAAGCAAAGGGAAAATTTAGAGAACTACAAACAGCAATCGCTTTTTTGAAAAAGAAAGCAGATAAAAAACAATTGATAGGACAGGAAAAAGAAATTTTAAATCTGCTTTCTGACTATTCCAAAACATTAACTATTTTAGGACAGTATGATAAAGGGAAATTAAAGAAACTGAGAGGCGAGAAAGCGAAGTTTGTTTTGAAATATGAAAATTGCCGGCAAGTGATAAAAGAAATTAAAAAAGAATTAATTTCCAAAAAAGAAGCCAGCGGTTTTTTCGGCAATGAAACAAGCAGGGGATTTGAGGGAATTATCAAAAATTTATATCAGGCCTTTGGCGGTAAAGAATTATATAAAACCATTGAAGATAAAGCGGCTCATTTGCTTTATTTTACTATTAAAGACCATACTTTTACTGACGGCAATAAAAGAATTGCCTCATTTTTATTTGTCTATTTTCTGGACAAAAATGATTATCTTTACCGAGAAAACGGGGAAAAGAAAATCAATAACAACGCTTTAGTTGCTTTAGCGCTTTTAATTGCCGAGAG
>JAGMAB010000025.1 GCA_023131055.1 Candidatus Parcubacteria bacterium
TATGAACAATAATTACCAAACTCAATTAAAAGAATTACTCAATTTAACCATTAAGGAGCAGGCGTCTGACCTGCATATTTCTGTTGGACATCCTCCAATTCTTCGCATTGCGGGTCAATTAGTTCCTATATTGAGAAAGAAAAAATTTATTGCGCAAGACACTCAAGAGTTGGCTAAAATCCTGATGAATAAAGACCAGTACCAGAGATTTCTTGTAAAAAAAGAAATTGACTTTTCCTATTCATTTGGCGATAAAGAAAAATCCCGTTTCAGAGTTAATATCTTTTTTCAACAGGGCAGAATCTCCTGCGCTTTGCGGTTAGTTCCGTCAAAAATTAAAACAATTGAAGAATTAAATCTCCCTATGATTTTACATCAGTTTTCCAAAGCGTCTCAGGGATTTGTTCTGATTGCGGGTCCTTCTTCCCATGGCAAATCAACAACTTTGGCAGCGCTGATTGATGAAATAAATCACAGCCGTTCAGACCACATAATTACTATTGAAGACCCTATTGAATATGTTTTTGAAGCAGATAGGGCTATTATTGACCAGCGGGAGGTTTTTCAAGATACTTTAAGTTTTGCCAGCGCTCTGCGTTCTACTTTTCGTCAGGACCCGAATGTGATTATGGTCGGCGAGATGAGAGACCCGGAAACAATATCCGCGGCAATTACAGCGGCAGAAACAGGCCATTTGGTTTTAGCCACGCTTCATACTAATTCGGCAAGCCAGACAATTCATCGGATTGTAGATTCTTTCCAGCCGGAACAACAGAATCAAATCCGGGCGCAAATGTCAGGGTCTCTTTTAGGCGTGGTTTCTCAGCGGTTGATTCCCGGAATTAAAGGAGGGTTGGTGCCTGCTTGTGAAGTAATGCTTTGTAATTCTGCCGTGGCTAATTTAATCAGGGAAAACAAGATTCATGAACTGCCTTTGGTTATTGAAACATCCGCGGAAGCGGGTATGATTTCTTTGAACAGGGCTTTGGCAAATTTAGTTAAAAGAAAAGAGATTTCTTTTGAAAACGCTTTGAATTATTCTCTGAATCCAAGCGAACTAAAAATACTAATTCGATGAAATTTAACTACCAAGCGCGAGATAAAAAGGGAACAGTGCAAAGTGGAATAATTGAAGCGTCTTCCCGCGAAACAGCCGCAGTTCTTTTACAAAAGCATGGACTCTATGTCACTATTTTAGAACAAATAGACAGGGTTTCTTTTTATTCCAAACATATTAAAATTTTTGAAGGAATTTCTCTGAAAGACATTGTTTTATTTTCCAGGCAGCTGGCGATAATGTTTAAGTCCAAAGTTCCTTTAGTTGAATCCTTGCTCGCCCTGTCCAAAGAAACGAAAAATCCGGAACTAAAAGAAAAAATTCTTGACCTGTCCGGACAAGTGGAAGCTGGCGCTTCTTTTTCCAAAGCCTTGAGCCGTTATCCGAAAACTTTTTCTCCTTTTTATATTTCAATGGTAAAATCCGGAGAAATAGCCGGCTCCCTTTCTGAATCTTTAAGTTATTTATCCGACCACTTGGAAAGAGAATATCATTTAACTTCTAAGGTAAAAGGAGCAATGCTTTATCCTTTTTTGGTTTTTTTTGTTGTTTTATTGGTTTTGGGATTAATGGTTTTTTTTGTTGTTCCTAACTTGGCTAATGTCTTGGAAGAAACCAACCAGCCTCTTCCGATAATGACTAAAATAGTCATAGGAACATCCGCTTTTTTGAGAACCTGGTTGTGGCTGTTTGGATTAGGAATTGTTGTTTTTATATCAGTTGGTTTCAGATATTATAGAACCAAGCATGGAAAGAAATTTTTTAACAAAATTTTTCTTAAAATGCCCTTGATTGGCCCGTTTCTGAAGATGCTTTATCTTTCCCGTTTTGCCGAAAATCTGTCTACTTTAATTTCCGGGGGTTTGCCCATTGCAGAGGCGCTTAATTCAACCGCGGAAATTATTGATAATTCATCATATAAAGAGGCAATCTTAAAAACAAGAGATGAAGTAAGAAAAGGAAAATCAATTTCTTCAATCCTTTCCAATTATCCGGAAATTTTCCCGCCGGTTTTCACCAGAATGGCTTTAGTCGGAGAAAAAACCGGAACTTTGGATATTTCCTTAATGAACATAGTGGAATTTTATAAAAAGGAAATAGAAAGAACTATTGATAATTTTTTAAGCGTATTGGAGCCGTTAATGATTATTATTTTAGGTATTATCGTCGCAGGAGTAGTTTTATCTGTTTTAACCCCTCTTTACCAAATGATGTCTCTTTGACTTTTCCACAGGTTGATATTGTTGAAATATGTTATAATGAATAAACGAACATTTACAAAGGTCGGAAACTAATTATTAATGATTATTAATCAATTATGAAATTTCTATTAAAAAAACAGCGAGGTTTTACTCTGATTGAACTTTTGGTGGTAATTGCGATTATCGGAATTTTAGCGTCTATTGTTTTGGTTTCCTTAGGCGGAGCGAGAACATCCGCAAAAGACGCGGCAATCAAAGCCAATATGGAGACTATGAGATTAGCAGCGGAAATGTTTTATACTGATGGTCTTACTTATACAGGAGCGCTTGATAATTCTAATTATACGGCTGCCGCCGCTGCCGCTATAGGGAATTCACCTGATGCCGCGTTTGTTCAATTCATTAGCGATGGTACTGGTACAGCTGGTATAGGTACAGCATATTGTTTTCAAATTGGTGTAAATGAAGGAACAGATGTTGATTGGTGTATGGATAGCACTGGTTATGCTGGAACAAATGCAGGTTGTGATACGGATGAGGCTACTTGTATTGTTGAGGCGCCATAGACATAATTTTCAGTTATCTTAAATATATCCAAAACTGGCAGAGAACATTTCTTTGCCAGTTTTCTATTGATCACAACTTCCAGCGATCGCTGAAAGTTGTGACTGAGAATATTGAGTTTAGTTCTTTAATAAGATACAATGAATTAATGATAAATTTTTTCTTTTATTTAATTATTTTTCTTTTTGGCTTGGTAGTTGGTTCTTTTTTAAATTGCGTGATTTATCGTTTGGAAGAAAAGAAAAGTTTTTTAACTGGCCGGTCTTTTTGCCCTTATTGCAAGCATAAATTAAGCTGGCAGGATTTAATCCCTGTTTTTTCTTTTTTATTATTAAAAGGAAAATGCCGTTATTGCAAAAAACCAATATCCTGGCAGTATCCATTAGTTGAACTCGCCACCGGCTTGCTGTTTGTCTTGATTTTCAATCTATTGACCTCGGAGGTCAATAGATTGTTGGTCATTGGGGCTTGGGATTTATTTTTTTATTTAGTAATCGCTTGTTTTCTGATTATAATTTTTGTCTATGACTTAAAGCGCTATATTATTCTTGACAAAGTAATATACCCTGCGATTGTTATCGCTTTGATTTATCATTTATTGAGGTTTGACCTCCTTGGGAGGTCAAACCTCTTATTCGCCGCCATTGGCGCCGCGGCTTTCTTTTTACTAATTGTTTTAATCTCCCGCGAAAAGTGGATGGGAATGGGCGATGTGAAACTCGCGTTTTTAATGGGATTAATTCTTGGTTGGCCTAATATATTAGTTGCTTTGTTTTCAGGGTTTTTTCTTGGCGCTATAATCGGCGCGGGATTGATAATCAGCAAAAGAAAAACCCTTAAATCGCAAGTGCCTTTTGCTCCTTTTTTGATAGCCGGAACATTTATCGCCCTTTTTTTGGGCCAAAACATTATCAACTGGTACCTATCTTTAATAATTTTTAATTTTTAAAATTATGGATAAAGGGTTTACTCTATTGGAAATAGTAATGGTAACTTCAATTATGCTTATTCTCGCGCTTGTTGTTTTTCTTGATTACAGGGGAACAGAAAAGGATTTTGCGCTTAGCCGTTCCGCGCACAAACTAAGCCAGGATTTAAGGCAGGGCGTGGAAATGGCAATGTCTTCCCAAAAAACACCAATGGGATGCGAGCAAGTTGAACCGGGAGTTTTTCCAAAAGGAGGATATGGGATTTATTTTGTTCAAGACGCGCAGTCTTATATTTTATTTGCTGATTGCGACAATGAAAAAGATTATGATAGTTCAGTTACCACTCATACATGCGTTGACGCTGAACCTGGCCCGCTTAAATCCCTCAATGAAAAAATTGAAGAATTTTTTTTAGAAGAGGGAATTAAAATAAAAGAACTTCAAGTTGATTCTGTTCAAGTTAATGAACTTGAAATAACTTTTACTCCTCCTGACCCAACAATAACTATTAATAAAGGAGATGGAGTAAAAGCCGTAATAACCCTGTGCTTGAAAGAAAATGAGGATATAATTAGAAAAGTTACAATTAACAATGTCGGCTTAATTGACACAGAATAAATTATGAAAGGTTTTACATTATTAGAAGTAATTTTAGCAATTACTATTTTGACAATTGCAGTGTCTGGCGCTTTTATTTTAATTATTCAGGTTATCAGCGCAAGCGCGGCAGTTCAATCAAAACTTATTGCTTTTGAGCTTGCTCAGGAGGGGATTGAAATTGTAAAAAATATCCGCGACACAAATTGGCTGGAACAAACAACTATTCCTGGAATTTCTTGGGATGATGGATTAGACGCAGGTAGTTGGGAAGCAGATTATATTAGTGAGGATTTGAGCCGTTCTTTTGGAAGCGGAACTTATTTGTATATTGACGCTCATGGTTTTTATAGTTATTTTCCAAGCGCGAATCAGACCAAATTTAAAAGAAAGATTACTATTTCAAAAGAAGTGGAACAACCAGAGCGTTTGAAAGTGAGTGTAGAAGTTTTTTGGGATGATAAAGGAAAAATTCATCAACATATTATTGTTCAAACATATTTATATAACTGGAGACCGCAATGATTAAAAAAAACGCTTATACTTTAATTGAAATTTTGGTTGCTATTAGTATTTTTACAATAGTAATCGCGGCGCCAACCGGTTTTTTGGTTGGTTCTATTAGAGGACAGCAAAAAGCGTTAAGTTCTCAAAAACTAATAGACAATGTTTCTTATTCTTTGGAGTATATCAGCCGCGCCTTGCGTATGGCAAAAAAAGATAGAGATGGAACCTGTATTGAGCCTGGCGCAAATTATGAAAATCCAGGACACGATGATTCATCAATAAGATTTTTGAATTATAACAATATCTGCCAGGAATTTTCTTTAGAAGATGGCCAATTAAAACAAAGAAAATCAACAACTAATAGTGAAGAAGATTTAGGAGAAATTTTTACTCCTTTAACATCAGATGATTTACAAATTGAAATGCTTAAATTTGAACTTTTCGGACAAGAGCAGGACGATAATCTTCAACCCAGAGTAACTATTGTTTTAGACATAAAAGGAAAGAATACAGAATTAAAAATTCAAACAACAATTTCGCAAAGAAATTTAGATGTTCAATATTAATTCAGAAAATGGTATTTCGTTGCTTTTGGTGGTTTTAATTACCAGCGTGATTTTGTCTATTGGTTTGGGCATCAGCGTTATAATAATAAAACAAATAAAAATGATGGAGAATGTTGGTTATTCAGTAATTGCTTTTTACGCGGCAGACACCGGTATTGAAGCCGCTCTCTATGACCTTTATCATTCAAAACCCCCACATCCTAAACACTCTAATCAGCCTAAACCTGATTATTACTTTGATAATATTATTCTTAACGGCGCTTATTATAATACTGAAGCAGAATGTTGTCATTTCAATGTTGGAAAATGTTCTCTTACAGACCCGGAAAATCCGCCTGAAAATCCAAAACCTTGTCCTTTTATCGCTGATTATATTAATCCAGATTGTAATGCTTTGAATTTTTGCTTAGAATCAGCCGGCGGCTACAAAACAATCAAAAGAGCAATTAAAATAAGATATTAGTATGAATAAACTCGCAGTCAAACAACGGATAGAAAAGTTAAAAAAGGTGATTAACTATCACCGCTATTTGTATCATGTTTTGGATAAGCAGGAGATTTCTGACCCGGCTTTGGATTCTTTGAAACACGAACTTTACAAATTAGAACAGCAATTTCCTGAATTTATTACTTCTGATTCTCCAAGCCAGAGAGTAGGGGGAAAACCTTTGAAAGGATTTAAAAAAATATCCCATAAAACTCCAATGCTTTCTATGGAAGATGTCTTTTCTTCTGAAGAGTTAAAGGACTGGGAAAATTATTTGAAGCGATTGGCTCCCGCGAAAAAATTTGATTTTTTCGCGGAATTAAAAATTGACGGTTTTGCCGTAACTTTAATTTACAAAAATGGTATTTTTACCTGCGGCGCCACGCGCGGCAGCGGCAGCATAGGCGAGGATGTCACACAAAACTTAAAAACAATAGAAAGCATTCCTCTCAAATTGAAAATTGTAAATTGTAAATTGAAAATTCCTGACCTCGTAGAGGTCAGGGGTGAGGTCTATATGGACAGAAAAGATTTTGAAAAAATCAATCAGGAGAGAGAAAAAAAAGGAGAGACGCTTTACGCTAATCCGCGAAATTTGGCTGCCGGTTCCATACGCCAGCTTGACCCAAAATTAGCGCGGGCGCGGCCTCTCA
>JAGMAB010000026.1 GCA_023131055.1 Candidatus Parcubacteria bacterium
AATTTTGGCAATTCATACATAGTCATACTAAATATATTATACCTCTTTTTTCTTATTTTGTGAACCCTTGTACTCGTTGAATCGGTAGTTAAAAATATCTGATTTCACAGGGCCTAAAATTAGTATATGAAGCCCTGCTAAAAGATATTTGGAATAAGTTTTCAGGCGCCCGTCTTTTTCAAACCTTCTGGTAGAAGTCAAAACCGGCTTGGTTTTAATAAAACCGAATTTGCTGATTTTGAAAGCTCTTTTGGCAAAATCATGGTCTTCAGCTATTTTTATTTTCTCGTCAAACCCGTTAATTGCCTGAAAAATTTTCTTTTTTACCAAAACACTGTTTGTGGCGTGGGCAACAAATTTCTGGCTCAAATTTACAAAGTTGTTGTAAATTTTATACGCAAATTTATCAAATCCATTGCCTTGGGGAAAAATCGGAAAAGAAGCAACATCTAAATTTCTTTGTTTGAATTCTTTAATTAAACAATCCAAAAAATTTTCAGGCAGATAAATATTGTCAGCATCCATAAATAAAAAAATATCGCCTTTGGCTGTTTCTGCTCCTTTATTTCTTCCCTGCGCCGGCAAGCCTCCTGAACAAATTTTACACCCGTAATTTCTAGCAATTTCTATTGTTTTATCTTCAGACCCGGCGTCAGCAACAATAACTTCAAAATCTCTAAATTGCTGTTTTTTTAAAGATTGAAGCAAAAAAGGAAGATAATTTTCTTCGTTAAAAGTTGGAATAATAATAGATAACATAGATTAAAATAATTTACTGGCTTCTTGCCAAATTTCAGAATTATTTTGTTTTGTTTTCATCCAGTACCACCATTCTGCTCCCCAAAGATAGAAAGTGTCTAAACCGGTTTTTTTGGCAAAAGCGATATTTTGTTTAAATTGTTTCAGGTTCATTGTTTTTTCCTGTTCTTCCAAAGGAGAAGTATAAAGCAATTCTTTGCCCCAGGGCTCGGCTTGAAGCTCAATACAGATTACATTTTTGTTAAATAAATTCTTGATTATTTGGGCTTTTCGCCAATAAAAAACAGGAGGAAGAGGATATTTGACATAAGCGTTTATTTGGCTGAACCAAACTTTTTTATACATTGTTATTCCAACAACATCTCCAAGCTTGGCTACGGTAAACCAAAAAGAACCTTCGCCGCTGTCAGATACTACTATTTGCCGCCTCTGCTTATTGTCTAAAGATTTTACCAGATTTATTTCTTTTTGTAAAAATTCTCTGTCAATTTCAGGGCATTCGCCAAAAGGAAAAAATGGTTCGTTTTCCACCTGCCATGAAATTATAGAGGTTGAATCTTGATAGTTTGAAACAATTTTCTCAATCAATTTCAAGATTCTTTCTTCCCGTTCTTGTTTAGTTAAATTTTTAGCCCAATCAGGAATATGGCACTCTGGCCAGCGACCTGTTTTTAATCCAATAACCAATAAAATTTTAGCCCCTTTATTTTCTGCTTGCGCGATTTGCCAATCCAAATCATCAAAAAAATATTGTCCTTGTTTTGGCTCAATTAAATCCCATTGAGTAATTATTTTTAAATTTTTTACTTTTAAATCATCTAATAAAGCTAAATATGTTTTCTGCCAGTCAAGTCCCAAACTCTGCGTATGTTTTTGAGAAAAATTTACGCCCCAGGTAATTTTTTCCGCTTGGGTAGGCGCGCCAATTAACCCCGTTAGAAATGGTATTTCTAATGGGGCAAAAAAATAACAAATCAAAAGCAGAAATAAAATTAAAATTATTAATAAAAACATTTTTAAAATTCTCATATGGCTAAAATTGCTAAACCGGCTGTGATAAATAAAATAGCAAAGATTTTTTGAAAAAGAATTTTTTTAGAAATTTCTTCTTTTATAATTTGAGGAAACTTCAAAGATAGAAAAATAGCAAAAATAAACAGGAAAACATATTGAACGCCCTGAAGAGCGTTGATAACAGACAGATAAACCAAAGGAGCCAAAGCAATTGCCCAATTTTGCAAGATAAAAGCTGAAGCTCCCAGACCTTGATTTAAAAAGAAAATTTTGTATGTTTTTGGATTGGAAATAATCCGGTTTTTAAATAATTCATCTCTCACTTCTTTTGAAAATAAAAAACATAGTCCTGCAAGAAATCCGCCGAATCGCATCCAGATAAATCCTGACCAAAACGGCTGTTCAAGATAAACAAATTTTGTAAAAATAAAAGCTAAAGAAAATAAAAAAGCGGCTATAAGAGACATTTGAATACTTTTTATGGTAAATTTTTTATTGTTTAGAGAAATTATAACACTGCCAAAAATAAGCATAACAAAAGCAAAAAAATCACTTTGGCAGAAAATCTCTTTTCCTAGAGAAACAATATATATCAATGTAAAAGTAAATAATGGCAAAAAACCGCCAATAGCCGGCACTATTCTGGACGCTTCAAAAAATTTCAGAGCCCTATAAAAAGAAAAAAGTCCTAAAACAAAAAAAGCTCCTGCTAAAAAACTTATTAAGATTTGGGAAAGCCTTGGAACCGAGAAATTAACAAAAGGAATTAAAACCAAAGCCAAAACATTAATCAAACCAACATAAAAAGCATATATTTTCGGATTTTTAATGGGTCCGGTTAAAATATATTTATCAATCAATGAAGTAAAGGCAAAAAGAAAATAAGATAAAATTGCTATTAAAATCCAGGACATTTTGAGATTATTTTTTTAATGTTAAAAACACCCATTTTTTTTCCCTCAATAAATCCCTGCATTGCCGCTTCGGCTAAATATCCTTGGTCCAGCCAGTCAAAAAGCCATTGATTAATATAATCAGGATTTTTCTGTAAAATCCCAAACCCGGATTTTAGCAGCCATCTCTTGTTAAATTCTTCCTGGGAACCAATACAAGGAGCAATAATAATCGGCAGGCCCAAACCGGAATAAAAAGACAGTTCACTCGGTTTTGTGTATAAAATATCTGTTTTTCTTAACGCTTGATTAAATGCTTTAAAATAATCTTGTATTTTTTCTTTATACAAAATCTCAACCCCCTTGCCTTTAATTTTTCTCTCAAAATATTCTTTTACTTCTTTTCTAATACCGGCTGATAAAATTAATTTTACTTTATTGGCTTTAATTTTTTTTGCCAAACTTTTCATAATTTTAATTCCGAGTTTTTTCTGGGCTCCGGCTCCGCCAACAGAAAACATTATAGTCAAAACGCGATTGGATTTTTTTGGCAGATTACCTAAATGTTTTTTAATCAATGGTTCATAATATTGAAAATATCTTTTCTTGGGGTCAAGGTTCAAAAGCCGTTCTTTCAAGTCCTTTTTTAAAATTTCCATTTTCTTTGCGCCAATAATTTCTTGGGGCAAAGGATAACCGGTTAAAAAAATATTTTCTTTTTTCACTCCGTAAAGTTTTAACCGTTCAACCACTCTTTCTGTAGGAGTAAGATATTTTATTTTGCTTAATTTCGGATTTAATGGAGCCCATGTTCTGGCTATGTCAGTATCGCAAACAACACAAAAAATGTCTTTGGGATAATTGAAAAATTCAGCCATAAAAGCCGGAATAAAAAAAGTAGTGAGTAAAGGACAGGGTTTTTTCTTTAATTTTTCAATTAAATCCTTACCCCATGCTTTTTTAAATAAGGAATAAATTTGATTTAAAGAAAAATTTGATTTAGTTAAATCTCTTTTAGGATAAAAACCGGATATGTTTTGAAAAGCGTCAAAAAAAGAAAAAACAAGCTGGCCTAATAAAGGAAATTTTCTAAACCTTGAAATAAATTCATAAAATCTTCTGGTTTTTTGCCAGATTTTTCTGTCTTTCTGCGGAATACCCTGATAATTATTTGCCTGAATAATTTTTCCTTTTATCGCAAGGTCTTTTATTGGTTCTATGGCCCTCTGATGGCCATAACCCATATTAACTGAGACCAACCAAACTTTTTTCATATTGGTTTATCATACCACAACATGTTTAATAATCTAAAAATTTTAATTTTTGTTTCTCGTTCAAATACCAGGTTACAAGGCCTAAAATAAAATAAGAAATTAGCAGCCAAATCCAGGAAATTTCTAAAAATTGGACAGCCCAGGGAATTTTGGAGAAAAAGTTTATTACGCCTACTATATAAGTTAATAAAAACCAGCAAGGCAAAGATAAAATCCAAGCTAACGGACTACTGATTATTCCCGCTAAACCAAAAGCAAAACCAAAAACCATAATAAAAGGCAGTAAAGGAACAATTAAAACATTAGTAAGCAAAGATATTTGAGAAAAATAGCCGAAATTATAAATTAAAATCGGCAATGTAAAAATCTGCGCGGCCAATGTCATAGAAAGAATATCTTTTATGGGAGAGAAAAGCCTTTGAATTGAAACAAAATTAAAATTAGGAATTTTTTGGTAATAATACTGAAAAATAGGCATTAGATAAATTATTCCAAAACTGGCTAAAAATGAAAGCTGAAAACCAACATCTGATTTTAGAAGCAAAGGATTTTGAAACAGCATTAAAGCGCCGGCAAAAGTTATTGCCCTGCTACTTGCTCTTAACCGCCCGATTTTTTGTCCTAAAAGCAATAAACCGCCCATAATTCCCGCTCTTACCGCCGAAGCCGGCGCGCCTACCATAATAATAAAAAGAAAAAGCAAGAACGCGGCAAAATAAAACGCCTGTCCCCGCCATAAACCCAAGAAAATTCCCAGCCACATTAAAATTCCGGAAAGAATAATAATATGCATTCCAGAAACGCAGGTAATATGCCTTAATCCTGTGATATTAAGTTTATTTTTAATATCTTCAGAAATTTTTCTTTTGTCTCCTAAAATCATTGAACCCAAAATTGATGACTGGGGCGGAGAGAGATTTTGTTCAATAGTTTGTTTTAATTTATTTTTGAATTTCAAAATTTCTTTATAAATGGGCGAGAAATGTTCTCGCCCATTTTGTATTTCTAAAAGTTGTATTTTGGGTTGATACATTACTGAATAAATTCCGTCTTTTGCCAAATAATCTTTGTAATTAAAATCCTCAAAAATCCCAGGGGTTTTTAGAAATCCTGTGATTTTTAATTTATCGCCATAATTATATTCAGGATATTTATTAACAGTAATTAAAATTTTCCCATTTTGAATTTTGTTTGGTTTTATTGTTAATTTTACATTGGTATCTCTTACATCAGATTCTGCTGAAACAATTCCTGTTAAAGTAATTTTTTGCTCCAAATCATTGTAATTTCTCAATTCCGAATTCGTGATTTTTAATTCATATTGCTGATGCTGCCAAACTCCTAAAATAAGAAATAAAATATAAAAGCTAAAAATAACGAGATTTTTGTATTTCCAAAAAACTGAAATAAGAATTAAGCAAAAAATTAAACCCGCCCATATTATGTATAGGGACGGGGGGAAAAATGAACTAATAAATATTCCGCTAATAAATGAAAGACAAAAATAAAAAAATATTTTAGAAGCGCTCATTACCTTAATTTACAAGTTTGAAATTTCGGCTCAATTTCTTTAACAATTTCCTTAATCTCTTTTTCTTTAAGGATTGGATATTTAAGAATTTTTGAATTTAGAATTGGCTTTTGAGTATTAAATTCCTGAAGAAAATATTTTACCTCTCTACCTCCTATCCAATTAGCTATCTTTAAAAAATCTGATTTGTTCAATCCCGGCGCCACAGTTGTCCTGAATTCAAAATCATTTTTTCCTTGCTTCAAAATAGCGATACTTTTTTTAATGTCTTCTAAATTAACTTTTATCCCTGCCATTTGCTCATATTTTGAAATTGGGGCTTTTATATCCATTGCCACATAATCAATTAAATGAGCATTTATCAGTTTCTGAAGCATTTTCGGATACGACCCATTAGTGTCAAGTTTTACCAAATAACCCATTTTTTTTATTTTTGCGCAAAACTTTGGCAAATCTTTAGAAATACAGGGCTCGCCTCCACAAATACAAATGCCTTCCAATAATCCTTTCCTTTGTTTTAAAAAATCAAAAAAATCTTTTTCTGGAATTCTTTTCAGTTTTTTAATTTTTTCAGGCAAGACAAACTCTCCTGAATAGCAAAACGGGCAGCGAAAATTGCAGCCAATAAGAAAAACCGTGCAAGCAATCTTGCCCGGATAATCAATTAAAGTTGTTTTTTGCAATCCCCCGATTTTCATTATGCTTTAAGTTTGAATTCTTTTCG
>JAGMAB010000027.1 GCA_023131055.1 Candidatus Parcubacteria bacterium
AGGGACAGGCATTTTCAGGCAATTTTGCCTTTGCGGGGAAAAATTTTAAACATTGAACGCGCGCGTTTAGACAAGATTTTATCTTCAAAAGAAATTAAATCATTAATTATTGCTTTGGGAACCGCGATTGCCGAGGATTTTAATATTGACAAATTACGATATCATCGTATTATTATAATGACTGACGCTGATTCTGATGGAAACCATATTAAAACTCTTCTTTTAACTCTTTTTTACCGCTATTTTAAGCCGATTATTGAAAAAGGGTATCTTTATATCGCTCAGCCCCCGCTTTACAAAATTCAAGCGGGAAAGCAAATTCAATGGGTTGGCACTGAAGACGAAAAAACAAAAGTATTGAAAGCAATGAAAAAAACTGTTGGAATTAATATCCAGCGCTACAAAGGTTTGGGAGAAATGAACAGCGAGGAATTATGGACAACAACTATGAACCCTGAAAACAGAGTATTATTACAGATTAATATTGAAAATGCCAGAGAAGCGGATAAAATTTTTGACACTTTAATGGGTTCGGAAGTTATGCCACGCAAAAAATTCATTCGTACCCACGCCAAAAAAGTTAAAAACTTAGACATTTGATATGAAAATTTTGAACAAAATCATTAGTTTTATAAAAGAAGCGCAATTGGAAATGAAAAAGGTTAATTGGCCAAGCAGGGAAGAAACAATCAGATATACTCTGATTGTTATTGGCATTTCATTGGCCGTGGCTGCTTTTCTTGGAGGTTTGGATTACATATTTACTATTTTGCTTAATAAATTCGTATTGTAGCGGGCTTTGCCCGATATATTACACTTTGTGTATTATAATAAAAATCTATGGCTAAACAGCAAGTTGTTACGGAAAGGGCATGGTATGTTTTACATACTTATTCCGGTTATGAAGACGCGGTGGCAAAAGCTTTGAAACAAAGAGTGGAGAGTTTAGGTATGGAAGACAAGATTTTTAATGTTATTGTTCCAAAAGAGAAAAAGATTAAAATTAAAAGCGGTAAAAGAAAAACAGTGGAAGAAAAGATTTATCCGGGGTATGTGTTGGTAGAAATGATGGTTACCGATGATTCCTGGTATGTTGTCAGGAACACTCCTAATGTGACCGGCTTTATCGGTGCTGGCACAACGCCCGTGCCTGTTTCAAAAGAAGAAATTGAAAATTTAAAGAAAAGAATGGGGACAAAAGAACCCCAGCACAAGATTGAAGCGGAAATTGGCGACTTGGTAAAAGTTGTTGACGGCCCTTTCAAAGATTTTGACGGAAAGGTGTCGGAAATTGACGAAGAAAGAGGAAAGATAAAGGTCTTGGTAAATATGTTTGGCCGGGATACGCCGGTAGAACTTGACTCATTACAAATTAAGAAAATTTAATTTAATGAAAAAAATTAAAGCAGTGATAAAATTACAAATTCCTGGCGGCAAGGCAACGCCGGCGCCGCCCGTGGGCCCGTGCCTGGCTCAGCACGGTTTGAATATCGCCGAGTTTTGCCAAAAGTTTAATGATGCCAGCAGAGACCAGGAAGGTTTTACAGTACCGGTTGAGATTACTGTTTATGAAGACAGGACTTATGATTTTCAATTAAAACAGCCGCCTGCTTCCGAGCTTCTGAAAAAAGCGGCCGGAATTGAAAAGGGCTCGGGTACGCCAAATAAGACAAAAGCTGGAAAAATAAGCAAAAGTCAATTAAGAGAAATTGCCGAGAAAAAAATGCCAGATCTTAACGCTTCGGA
The DNA here is from genome assembly GCA_023131055.1 of Candidatus Parcubacteria bacterium. Lineage (GTDB taxonomy): Bacteria > Patescibacteriota > Minisyncoccia > Minisyncoccales > JAGMAB01 > JAGMAB01. The sequence continues at coordinate 1,747 of JAGMAB010000027.1, forward strand.
TATTGAAGGAGCGATAAAAATCATTAGCGGCACGGCAAAACAAATGGGAATAGAAATTGAATAATAGATTTATGATTTTATCTGACAGGGATATAAAAAAATATATAGAAGAAAGAGAAATTAAAATTATTCCCGCGCCGAATTTTAAAGAGCAATTAGGTCCTTGTTCTTTAGATTTATGTTTAGGAAATGTTTTTAAAACTTTTAAGCCAACTCAATATCCCTTTTTAGACCCAAAAAGAAAGATAGATTTTGAAAAGATTATGGAAGAAATAGTAATTCAGAATAAAGCGCCTTTTATTTTACAGCCAAAAGAATTTGTAATTGCTGTTACTAAAGAAAAAATTACTTTACCTAATAATATAATGGGTCGGCTTGACGGCAGATCATCTTTAGGAAGATTAGGATTGGTGATTCATTCAACAGCAGCCAGATTTGATCCTGGTTGGAACGGAAAAGCAGTAATGGAACTTGGAAATTTAGGAATTATGCCTTTAATTTTATATACCGGAATGCGAATTTGCGCTATGACTTTTGAAACACTTTCTTCACCGGCAGAAGTTTCTTATTTAAAACAGAAAGACCATAAATATGCCAATCAAAAAGGCGCTTTGGCAAGTAAATTAAATCAAGAGCCAAAAGTATGAAGCCGTTTTTAACTAAAAATTTAAAAGTAAAATTTTTAGGAATTACTCCGTTTTTAAAAGATAAAAGCGGGGTTTTAAATTCTCAACAAATTGTTGCTCTTTCCGGTTTGGGAACATTTAAAGGAAGATCTGTTAAAGAACTTTTTAAAGAAATTAAAGTAAAAAATGAAAATTTAGAAAAGAAAATTAAAGAAATTCTCCAAAAATCTTCTTTAATAGGCCATGCCTCAATTGCTACTACGCCTGCTTTTTGCATAAGTTATGAAGGAAGTAAATTTTTGGATTCGGCTTTAACCGGTATTATTTTTTCTTCATCCTTGGTTTCTTCCGGTCGGCGAACCAAAACCAACAAAAGAGATATTGTTTTTCCTAACAATATTTTTTTAAATAAAAAAGCAAAAAAGATTTATCAAGAAACATCTGAAAGAATTATTGAATTTTTTAATTTTCTTTTATCACAAAAAGTCAGAAAAGACGAAGCAAGTAAAATTTTACAGTATGGAATTTACGGTACCGGTATTATTCAATTGCCAGTAGAATCTGTTATTGGGTTAAAAAGAGAAAATAATGCGGAAAAAAATTGGATGCCGGAAGAAATATCAATTTTACTTAAAAAAATAGAAAAAGAAACAAAAAAATTAGGAATAGATTGGCTTTACGCTACCAGACAGGCGGCTCCGAGAAATATTTATCCTTATCCAAACATTTTTAAAAATCCGAAAAAATTAAACATTGTCAGAGAACTGCGAAGAAAAATAAAATTATCTAATGGAACAAAACTGCTTTCAATTGATATTTTAACAACCCCTAATTTAAAGAAAAAATTAACTGATTTAAGTAGAATTACCAAAAAAACATTTTGTTCCTTAAAACAAATTAAAAAAGATTGGTTTAAACTTATTGCTTTGCGACAAGAGATTCTTCGCGATTATAATGAGGCAATAAGATTCAAGGTTTTGTCTTCTATACCTTGGCGGATATGGGGAGAAAAAAAGAGACACCGGACCTGTCCTCAAATTATTGAATCAATATATTATTCTATTGATAGAGCAGCGGAAAAATTTAATAAATTTAAAAATCAAATCAAGACAAAGAAAATTAACCAAAAAATTATTCAAGAAATTGAGCAAGTTTTTTCTATTCCTCCTTCAATTAAAAATAATCCAAAATTTTTAGTTGAATATCTTTTAATTGGTCTAAAATCTTTTGAAAGTTATCAATATCTGATTAGATTAAAAATTAAACCGAAAGACGCGATTTTTTTAATTCCTAGAGCAGTGAAAATTGATATTTTACAGGAATATGATTTATATAATCTTTTAACCGGTTATTTTCCGCTTAGGTTGTGTTCAACCGCTGAAGAAGAAATGAGAAGAAACACTTGGAAAGAAATTGGCCAGATTAAGAAGGAATTAAGTAAAAAAGGACTGGGTTGGTTAAATAAATTTATTGGTCCAAAGTGCGAGGCAATGGGTTTTTGTCCGGAAGCAAAAAGTTGTTTCCATATTAAAAATTTAGTTAAAAATTATAATGAGAAATTTCATCAAGAAATGAAGCAGGAATTAAATAAAAAATTTAGGCATAATTTAAGCAACTTGGGAAAATGATTTTGGGGGCAAAAAAATTATTAAAATTAGTAAAAGAGAAAAAATTAGTAGAAAATCTTTCTGAAAGAGAATTAAAAAATCCTGAAGGGGCAGGATTTGATTTTAGAATAGGAGAGATTTATGAAATTTCAGGCAAAGGATTTTTAGGCATAGAAGAAAGAGAAACGCCAAAAATAAAATTATTGGCGAAATATAATCCAAAAAAGGAACAAAGTTTCATTTTTGAACCGGGCAGATATTACTTAATGAAAACAATAGAAAAAGTAAATTTGCCCGAAAATATTTTATGTCTTTTGCGGCAAAGGTCAACTTTACATAGGTCGGGAATAATGATTTTTACTGCTAATGTTTCACCAGGCTATCAAGGAGAGTTAACTTTTGGAATTATTAATTTAGGTCAATGCCAAATGGAAATTGAACTCGGAGCCAGAGTAGTTTATGCTATGTTTCATGAAGTTAAAGGAGAAACCAATTTATACAGAGGCCAGTGGCAGGGCGGCCGCGTTTCCACCACCAAAAAAGAAAAACAAATTTAATTTTGATACATATTTAAATAATTTTATGAGCGCTAAAAAAATATTGTCTCTTGTTGAAAAGCATAATGATTGGCGGCAAAATTGTCTTAACCTGATTGCTTCGGAAAATGTAATGTCGCCTTTTTGTGAAAAAGTTTATAACTCTGATTTAATGCATCGTTATGCAGAGGGTCTGCCTTTTAAAAGATATTATCAGGGTTCAAAATATTTTGATGAGATAGAGGATTTAACAAATAAAAATTTTCAAAAGCATTTCAAAGTAAATTTTGTTGATTTAAGGCCGATTTCCGGAACATCGGCTAATTTAGCCGTCTTTTCCGCTTTGGCAAAAAAAGGCGATAAAATTTTAACATTAGGAATTGAAGGCGGTTCGCATGTTTCTCATGAAGAACCGGGCGCGGCAGGAATTTTGGGATTAAAGGTTTTTCATTTTGATTTTAAGAATTTAACTGTTGATTTAGAAAAAACAAAAAAGAAAATTCTAAAAATAAAACCAAAATTTATTGTTTTAGGCGGCTCGGTGATTTTATTTCCCCAGCCAGTCAGAGAACTTAAAAAAATCTGTCAAAAAACAGGAACAAAAATAATTTATGACGCTGCGCATGTTTTTGGCTTAATTTGCGCCGGGTTATTTCAGAATCCTTTAAAAGAAGGGGCTGATATTATCACTGCCTCTACTCATAAAACCTTTCCCGGACCACAGGGAGGAATAATTTTAGGAAACATTGACGAAGATTTACGAAAAAAAATCAGAAGAAAAGTTTTCCCCGGGGTTTTGTCAAATCACCATCTTCACAGAATTCCGGCTCTTTATTTATGTTTAGAAGAAATGAAAAAGTTTGGCAGAAAATATATGAGCCAGACCGTAAAAAATGCACAAACATTGGGTCAGGAACTTTATAATTTCGGTTTTGATGTTTTAGGGAAAGATAGGGGATTTACAGAAACTCATCAAGTGGCTGTAAATGTAATAAAACTTGGCAAAGGAGATTTTGTTGCCAAAGCATTGGAAAAAACAAACATTATTTTAAACAAAAACATTCTTGCTTTAGGAAAGATAGATGTTAAACATCCGAATGGAATTCGTATCGGGGTTCAGGAAATGACCAGATATGGAATGAAGGAAAAAGAAATGAAACAAATCGCCAAGTTTATAAAGAAAGTAATTTTAGATAAAGAATCGCCGGAGAAAATAAAAAAACAGGTTATTAAATTTAGGAAAAAATTCTCCAAACTCAAATTTTGTTTTTAGATTGTAAAGGTTCAGATACATATGATA
>JAGMAB010000028.1 GCA_023131055.1 Candidatus Parcubacteria bacterium
TGCCAGGAAATGGGAATTAAAACAGTGGCTCTTTGCCCTTGTATTGAAGAAAAGCAAAATTTTCTGGAAACAAGATTGGCTGACGAATGTTATTTTTTGGAAAAACAGGGTTCTGAAGGGTATCTTGACCAGAAGCGAATAATCAAAATCGCTAAAAAGAGCAAGGCGCAGGCAATTCATCCCGGGTACGGGTTTTTAGCCGAGAATTGGAAATTTGCCCGACGCTGCCAGAAAAACCATATTAAGTTTATTGGCCCGCATTTTAAGGTTTTAAAAAAATTGGAAGACAAGATTGAGGCAAAGAAAATTGCCAGAAAAATCGGCATTCCAACATTGGAGGCGAGCAATAGGCCGATTAAGTCAAAAAAGGATTTAATAAAATGGGTTCAAAAAATTAAGCCGCCTTTTGTTTTGAAAGCGCAAAAAGGAGGCGGAGGAATAGGCATACGAGTTATTAACAGCCATAAAATTAGTTTTGGCGAGGTTTTCGCCATTACTCTTGGATTGCAAAGGCAAATGGGCTTGGCTTTTTCCGATGTTGATTTTTTTCTTGAAAAATATCTGCCGGAAGCAAGGCACATTGAATTCCAGATTTTGGGAGACGGAGAAAAATTTTTATCTCTTGGCGAAAGAGAATGCTCCATTCAAAGAAGATTTCAAAAACTGCTTGAAGAATCCCCTTCCCCTTTTCTTGACGAGAAACTTAGGGAAAAGCTTTCTTTATTGGCAATAAAATTCGCCAAAGAATTAAAATATCAAGGCGCCGGCACAATAGAATTTTTACTGGACAAAGATAAGAATTTTTATTTTATGGAAGTTAATCCGCGGCTTCAGGTTGAGCATCCAATAACCGAAGCAGTAACAGGCATTGATATAGTAGAGCAGCAGATTCGCGTTGCGCAGGGAGAAAAACTTTCTTTTTCCCAAGACGATATTTCTTTCAATGGCTGGGCAATAGAGGCGCGGATTAACGCCGAAGATCCGCAAAAGGATTTTCAGCCAAGCCCGGGAATAATCCAAAAATATGTTCCGCCAGGAGGACAGGGAATTTTCCTGCATACCTTTTTACAGCCGGACCAGGAAATTTATCCATATTTTGATTCTCTTTTGGCAAAAGTGATTTCCTGGGCAAAAACAAGGGATGAGGCGATTCGCAGATTAAGCAGAGCTTTAGATGAAATTATTATTGAAGGCGTGCCAACCACTCTGCCTTTTTTCAAGGTTCTTTTGAAAAACAAAGATTTTCAGAAAGGAAATTTTGCCACTGATTTTATTGAAAAGAAAAGAATTCTTAAAGATGTAGAAAAGCCCGCATTTGTCCCGGTGAAAAGAGAGGCGGGCGAGGAAAAAGAACTGGCTGAAATTGCTTTTCAGGTTTATCAGGCGCTGAAAAAAACAAAACAGGTTTCTGCCCGGGAAGAAATTCCGTCAAATTGGCTAATGACTGAAAGATTAAAAATGTTAGAATAAGAACCTGCCTCGCTTCGCTCGGCAGAACCTTGTTTCGCTAATGTATAATTATATAATCTTGAAATAAGAACAAGTATGAAATTCAAATTACAATTCAAAGATAAAGAATACGAGATTGAAATTTCAGAGACAGAGCAAGGAGAAACAAAAATAAAAGTCAACAAAAAGGAATTTATTTTTGAAGGTGAAAAACCAAAAGAAAAATCTCTTTCATCTGTTAAATCCTTTCCAAAGAAAGATTTTTCTGAAAAAGCGATAACAGCCCCGATTTCAGGCGTGATTTCAGAAATTTTTGTTAAAGAAAGAGCTCAAGTAAAAAAAGGAGAAAAACTTATTTTGCTGTCAGCAATGAAAATGGAAAATGAAATTGTCTCTGACTATGATGGAAAAATAAAAGAGATTTTAGTAAAGAAAAATCAAAAAGTAAAAAGCGGTGAGACGCTTTTAATTATTAAATGAAGCTCTTAAGATATAAAATTATTGATTCTACTAATTTTTTGGCTAAAAAAATAGCTAAAGAAAGCAGAGAAAAAGCGTGGACAATAGTTTTTGCCGAACAGCAGAAAACAGGTTATGGTAAAGATAAAAGAAATTGGTATTCACCGAGAGGCGGACTTTATTTTTCAGTTGTTTTGCCGAGAACCGGTATTGAAGATTTGCAGACCTTAACTATTCTTACTGCTTTTATTATTGCCAAGGTTATTAAAGAAAATTTTAATTTAGAGCCCTTGATTAAGTTGCCAAATGACATTTATATTGGTAAGAAAAAGGTAGCAGGTGTTTTAACCGAAACAATAGTGAGTTCAAATGTTAAATCGTCAATAATAGGTATTGGCATAAACACGAATATCAAGGATTTTCCCAAGGACTTAAAAAACATCGCTACTTCTCTTGAAATTGTCTTGGACAAAAAAGTAGATAATGAAAAAATCTTAAAACAAATTATAGAGGGGTTGAAACAACAAGAAGGGTTGAAACAACAAAAAGGTTTAAAACAGCAATTAAAAATTATCAATGAATAAATTTTATGAAAACAAACAATAAAAAAGAAGCGGAAATTCAGCATCAAAAAGGAAAATTAACAGCCCGTGAAAGAATTGAGCTTTTGGTTGACGAGGATAGTTTTGTTGAAATAGACTCATTGGTTGAAACGCGTTTTTCTCAATTTGGAATGGATAAGAAAAAAGTTCCCGGCGACGCAGTGATATGCGGCTGGGGAAAAGTTAAAGCAAGGCAGATTTATGTTTATTCTCAGGATTTTTCAAAAATCGGCGGATCTTTGGGCGAAGCGCACGCCAAAAAGATTGTTAAAATTTATGACTTGGCTTTGAAAACCGGCTGTCCAATAGTCGGGATTATTGATTCTGGCGGAGCAAGGATTCAGGAAGGTGTGGCGTCGCTTGACGGTTACGGCGCAATTTTTCAAAAAATGATTAAAGCGTCGGGAGTAATTCCGCAAATTACTGTTATTGCCGGACCTTCCGCGGGCGGCGCTTGTTATTCTCCGGGTCTTTCTGATTTTGTTTTTATGGTCAAAAAAATCGGGCAAATGTATATTACCGGCCCTGAAATTATTAAAACGGTTACCAACGAGGAGGTTTCCTTGGAAGGTCTTGGCGGCGCAGACATTCATAACCAAAAAAGCGGGTGCGCTCATTTTATTTGCGATACGGAAGAACAATGTTTTACAGAGGTAAAAACAATTCTTTCTTATCTGCCCCGGAATAATCTTGAAAATCCTCCCAAAAGAAAAGGTTTATTGTCTGAACTTTTTGAGCGGGAGAGCGCGCGGCTTTTGGAAATTGTGCCGAAACAAGAGGAGAAAACTTATGATATGAAAATGGCGATTAAAGAAATTTTTGACAGAGACACTTTTTTGGAAGTTCAAAAGGACTTTGCCAAAAATGTTATTGTTGGTTTTGTTTATTTGGACGGCAAGCTTGTCGGCATTGTGGCATCACAGCCAAAGGTTTTAGCCGGTGTTCTTGATATTAATTCTTCGGATAAAATCAGCCGCTTTGTAAGGTTTTGCGACGCTTTCAATATCCCTTTAATAACATTGGTTGATGTGCCCGGATATTTGCCGGGTATTGACCAGGAGCAGGGCGGAATAATTCGCCACGGAGCAAAAATTCTTTACGCTTTTTCAGAAGCAAGCGTGCCAAAAATTTCTTTAATTTTCAAAAAGGCGTTTGGCGGCGCTTATATTGCTTTATGTTCCAGAGAGCTTGGTTTTGACAAAGTAATCGCCTGGTCAGGAAGCCAGATTGGAGTAATGGGCGCGGAGCAAGCGGTGAAAATAATTTTTAGAAAAGAAATTGAAAACAGTAAAAATCCAACAAAGATTGAAAAAGAAAAAATTAAAGAATACAAAAAAACTTTGTCTTGTTCCGAGGCGGCTAAAATGGGACAGATTGATATAATAATTGAGCCAAAACAAACAAGAAAGACATTAATTAAATGTTTGGACTCGCTTTTGAATAAAAGAGAAAGCAAACCCCAACGAAAACATGGAAATATGCCTTTGTGAAATTTTAATAATTGCTGTTGCTTATATTCTTGGTTCAATTCCTTTTGGGTATTTGATTACTCGTTTTTCTACCGGGAAAAACATTTTGAAAATTGGCTGGAAAAAAACATCCGGTTCTAATGTTTTTAAAAATATTGGTCTTTGGCAGGGCGCTTTAACAGGAATTTTAGATATGGGCAAAGGTTTTTTAGCTGTTTGGTTAGTTCAGAGATTAGGATTATCAATTGAAATTCAAATTTTTGCCGGGGTTGGCGCTGTTGTCGGCCATAATTGGTCTTGTTTTTTAA
>JAGMAB010000029.1 GCA_023131055.1 Candidatus Parcubacteria bacterium
AGGAAGCGATTGGCTAAAAAGCAGGATATTAATAAAAAGAAACGAAAATGATTGACGCGGCAATTATAGAAATTAGAGCCGGCGCCGGCGGAGCTGAAGCCGGCTTGTTTGCTGAAAATCTTTACAGAATGTATTCAAGATACGCTCAGATACAGGGCTGGCAACAAAAACTTTTAAGCTCTCATTCAACTGGATTGGGCGGTTTCAAAGAAATTATTTTTGAGTTTAGAAATGGCGATGTTTTTTCAAAAATGAAGTATGAAGGAGGCGTTCACAGGGTTCAGAGAATTCCGAAAACCGAAAAAAGCGGCAGAATTCACACTTCTACCGCAACAGTAGCTGTTTTAGCAAAACCGAAAAAAGCCCAAATGAAGATGAATTCATCGGACTTGAAAATTGATTTTTTTAAAGCGTCTGGACCAGGAGGCCAGTATGTTAATAAAAGAATGACTGCGGTGCGAATTACGCATTTTCCTTCGGGAATTGTAGTTAGCTGCCAGACCGAAAGAAATCAGCTGCAGAACAAAGAAAACGCAATGGCTGTTTTAGAGGCGAAAATTTTAGAAAAAAAACAGCGAGAAGAACAGGAAAAAATGAGCGGAAACAGAAAAGCCCAGATTCATACGGCAATGAGAGCGGAGAAAATCAGAACATATAATTTCCCGCAAGACAGAATAACAGACCATAGAATTAAAAAAAGCTGGCGAAATATTGAGGAAATAATGGATGGAAAATTAGAGAAAATTGTTAAGACCCTTCAAAAAAAATTAGAAAATTAAATCTTCGCAATAAGAAGACATTGAAGCGTTGTCTATGTATTGTTGAAGGCATTTTGCCACTGCCATTACCGGTTTGCCATAGTTTATTTCGCACCAGTAAGAAGTGCAGCCAAAATATCTTAAAGCGGCTCTCATTTCTTTTTCATAAGTTTGAGCGCTTGCTCCCAAGTCCCTTAAATATAATCCATTAGCCAAAAAAGCGTCCCTGATATTCCAGGGATTAGCCGGAATATCTCCGGTTTTTTCTTCTATTTCTTTTTTAACAAGCATCCATGTTGAAGGAATAAACTGTGCCGCTCCCATTGCTCCGCCCCAGCCAAATAATTCTCCATTGTTAAGAATCATACAGCAAGACACGGGAGTGTGAGAATAATCTGTTTTTAATTTTCCGGTCGCGTTTAAATCCTTAATAATGTTTAAAAAGGGCGGTATATCCCTGCTCGGTTTCATTGTCCGGGGAGCTTTATTTCCTGTTTTAATATAAATGCCGTCACCGGTTTTAGTATCTCTCAAATAACATCCTCCTTTGAGTTTGCCAATTCTGGTTTCCTGCCATAAAATCGCTAAAGAAAAAGAAGCTCTTATGCCCGTTAAAATTGAAGTTGATTTAGCAATTTCCACAGCGTCCTCAAATCTTATGCCGCCTTCCGGCACTTCAATTAATTCAAATAATAAATTGCCGATTTTAATTGCTTGTTCTTGGGCTTCCTCTTTTTCCTGAAGCTGTTCTTGGTATTGTTTTTCAGTCAGGTTTAAATAATATTCCTGGTCTTTTTTTGTCTTGGCGTTTTCTTGTTTTTGAAGATTTTTAATAATCACTGAACTTTCTAAGTCCTGTTTTTCCTCGTTTAATGATTGCTTTTGGTTTCCTAAAACGGTTTTTAAATTTTTTGTTTCGTCTAAAAGCTCTTGGCTTTTGGAATGCAAAGTTTCTAAAGCAAATAAATTATTATAAAAGCCGGATATTTCTTTTTCAGAAAGTAAAATCTCAATTAAAGATTTTTGGTCTTTTTCATAAATAGTTCTCAAAATGTTGGCTATTTGCTCTTGTGAATTTTCAATTTTTAAAGAAGTTTTTCCAATTGATTCCTTAGTGTCTTTTATCTGAAAACCAATATCTTTAATTACCAAATTACTTTGATAAATCTGATAGTCCAAATTTTTAATCGTGTTTTTGAGCCAATAAATTTTATTTTGCAGGGTTTTCTTTTCCTGTTCAGTTTTGCTGATATCTTTTTCTATTTCTTGGCTTTTTTGCTGATAATATTCCTGGCATTTTTTGAGCAATGCTTCATATTCTTCTTTTGAAAGATTTTCCGGTTTTTGTTCAATTTTTTCCCATTCGCATATTTCTTCAAGATTTTGCTCATCTTGGGCAAAAACATTTAGAAAACTTAAAACAAAAAACAAAAAAGCCAAAACTACAACTAAAAAGCTAAAACTTTTTGATTTTAACTTGTATTTTTTTGTTTTGGCTTTTGGCTTTTGGCTTTGTTTAAACATTTAGTATTATTCTTTCTCTTTTTTCTCTGTTTTTTCCTCTTCAGTTTCTTCTTTCTCTTCCTTTTCTACTTTCTCCACTTCTTCTGGTTTTTCTTCAATAGGTTTTTCTAATTCTTCTTCTACTTTTTCAGGAGGAGTAACCAGCGCCACGATTTCTTCAGGCTCTTTTATAATTTTTACCTCTTTTGCTATTATTAAGTCCTTAATTAAAACACTATCGTCAAAAGTTTTCAAGCAACTAATATCCACTTTAATTTCGTGAGGAAGATTTTGCGGCAAAGCCTTAACTTCTACTTCAGAAATATTTTTAACCAAAGTTCCGCTTAATTCTTTTACTGCAGGCGCTTCCCCGATAAATTCCAAAGGCACTGTTGCTTCTGTTTCTTCGTCTAACGCCGGCTGGTAAAAATCCACATGGATAAAGTTTCCTTTTAACGGGTCTTTTTGAAAATCATGAACTAAGACCAAAAATTTTTCTTTCTTGTCTTTTATTTCCAAAGAAATCAAGGAACTCTCCCCTGCTTGTTTAAAAAGTTTTTCAAATTCCTTTTCGTTTAGCTGTAAAGAAAAATTTTTAATTTTCGGCCCGTATAAAACCGCAGGCAAAAAACCCTTTTCACGAAGAGTTTTTACTTTTTCTTTTTCATTTCTAATAGCAGCGGATAAAGTGAACATATTTTAATCTACAACTTTAATGCATTGTGCGGGGCAGGCGTTAGCCGCTTCCTGAATACAATTTGTTTCTTTTGTTTCTAATTCTTGCTCATTTGTTTCAGGATTCAGCGTCGCGTTTTTAAGACGCGCCTTGCCGTTTTCATCCATTTCAAAACATTTCGGGCACGCTGTAGCGCACGCGCCGCAGCCAAAGCATTTTTGCGTTTGAAGAATAGTTTTCATATATATTTTTTTAATACCTATATAGTTTATCAGAATATTATAGTAAAAGTCAAGAAGAAATGGTTTGGTTATAAACTTTTAGAGCGTAGTCAACTGTTTTGTTTTCAACGGTAATAGCGTAAATCGCATTGCACATTGCCACTGCTTTTTTAAATCCTTTTTGATGGATGTTTCTTCCGGTGGCATTTCCGCAAGCTCCGGCTCTAATCTGATCATATAATCGCTGTAAAAACTTTTTAACATCTACTGAAGAACCGCCGGCGCACACAACACCTGTTCTGCCTGCCGATTGAATTGCCTCTTTAAGCAGTTCTTTTGATTCTTTCCCTTCCTCTTTCGGATAATTAATCTTAACAAAATCACTGCCTAAGCAAGCTGCCACGCCGGTAGCGCCCGCAATTAAATGCGGTTCTTTTTCATCTTTTATCGCTTTGCCTCGCGGGTATATCCAAAGAACTGTCAAAAGGCCGTTTTTATGCGCTTCGTAGACCATTCGCGACGCTTCTCTTAACATTTCTGCTTCGTATTCACTTCCTAAATAAATTGTATAGCCGCAAGCAGCTATTTTTAAACCAGAATTTTTTTGAAATTCAATGACTTCGTTAATGTCGGTAATTTTTCCATTATACGGGTCTCTCTGTTCTGTTTTGACAAGATTAGTTTTTGAATTAAGTTTTACAAGATAACAGACATTTTTATAATCAGCGCCGTATTTGGCAATAAGCCCGAGCTGACTGGCAAAGACGCCGATTTTTGCCTTGCCGGCAATTCGGAAAAGATGTTCTGGATTAGCATCGTCAGGATGTATGTCCTGGCCGTAAAAATCCTTATTCAAATGTTCTATTTTCTGGTCTCCTGCAAAAAGCATTATTCTGTTGGAATCATGCGTTATATTCATATAATTCTGGATATATTTTTTTCTCATTGCCTTTGGAACATCCAAAGGAACTCTAATTGTTTTTTTCATAATATTTTTCTAAGTTTTTAATAAGACCTTTATT
>JAGMAB010000003.1 GCA_023131055.1 Candidatus Parcubacteria bacterium
TTTGTGAAGACAAATCAATATTCTTGTTTTCATCAAAAACCGCGAGCGCAAAAGGGGCAGAAAGTAAAAAAAGGAGATGTTTTAGCGGATGGCGGAGCAATCTCACGGGGCTGTTTGGCTTTGGGCAAGAATATTTTAGTGGCTTTTATTCCCTGGCGGGGAGGAAATTACGAGGACGCTATTATACTATCTGAACGGTTGGTTAAAGATGACGCTTATACATCAATTCATATTGAGAGTTTTGGCTGCGATGTGAGGGATACGAAGTTAGGACCGGAAATTACTTCAGGAGATATTCCCAATGTTTCGGAAGAAAAACTCAAGGATTTGGACGAAGAAGGAATTATTCGCATTGGAGCCGAAGTGGGACCAAATAATATTTTAGTCGGAAAAATTTCGCCAAAAGGCGAGACAGACATTACTGCCGAGGAACGGCTGCTGCGCGCGATTTTTGGAGAAAAAGCAAGAGAAGTTAAAGATACTTCTCTTTTAATGGAACACGGAAAGAAGGGAAGAGTGGTTGGAGTAAAGGTTTTTTCCAGAGACGCGGGACATAAACTGGAACCCGGAGTAATAAAAAGAATTGAAGTAGAAGTGGCTGAAATCAGAAAAGTTCAGGCAGGAGATAAATTAGCGGGCAGGCACGGAAACAAAGGAGTGGTGTCTATGGTTTTGCAGGAAGAAGAAATGCCGTTCTTGGAAGATGGGACTCCTGTTGATATAATTTTAAATCCATTGGGCGTTGTGTCGCGAATGAATCTTGGACAGATTCTGGAAACGCATCTGGGCTGGGCAGCCAAGAAATTAGGATATTACGCAATAACTCCTTCTTTATCAGGAGCAAACGAGAAAGATATAAAAGAAGAATTAAAAAAAGCCGGTATTCCTGAAGACGGAAAAATTGTTTTGTATGACGGACGGACCGGTTTGGCTTTTCCGAAAAAAATTACGGCGGGCCAGATTTATATGATGAAATTAATTCATATGGTTGAGGATAAAATTCATATGAGAAGCATTGGACCCTATTCTTTAATTACCCAGCAGCCATTGGGCGGAAAAGCGCAATTTGGAGGACAGAGATTTGGAGAAATGGAGGTTTGGGCTTTGGAGGGTTATGGAGTTGCTCATATTTTACAAGAGATGCTCACGATAAAATCTGATGATGTTTCAGGCAGAGCGACAACTTATGAGGCGATATTAAAAGGGGAAAAAATAAAAAATCCAAGCATACCCGCTTCTTTTAATTTATTGGTTAATGAATTAAAGGCGTTGGGGCTTAGTGTTGAAGTGAAGGAGAAGCCGAAATAAATTTTATGCGTGTTGAAGATATACAATCAATTAGGATAAAACTTGCTTCGCCAGAGGATATTTTGAATTGGAGCAATGGCGAGGTTATTAAGCCGGAAACCATTAATTACCGGACTCAAAGGTCTGAAAAAGACGGTCTTTTTTGCGAGAAAATTTTTGGACCTGAAAAGGATTATCAGTGTTATTGCGGAAAATACAGGGGGATTAAATATAAGGGGATAATCTGCGACAGGTGCGGAGTTGAGCTTATGAAATCACAGGTGAGGCGGGAAAGAATGGGGCATATTAAATTAGCCGCTCCTGTTTCTCATATTTGGTTTTTACGGGGACTGCCTTCAAGAATGGGTATTGTTTTAAATACGCCTATTCAGCAAATGGAAAAAGTAATTTATTTCGCGGCTTATATTATTACAAAAGTTAATGAAGAAGAAAAGAAAAAAACATTAGAACAGGTTGAGAAAGAATACAAGACGAAATCCAAAAAAGACAAATCAAAAGAGTTAAAAGCGCTCAGGGATAAAGTAAGGGAGGAAATTTTGAATATTAAGCCAATGAGAGTTCTTTTTGAAAAAGAGTATTCTGATTTTTCTCTGAAATACGGGGAAATTTTTGAAGCCGGCACCGGCGCGGAAACCTTGAGAAAAATTTTTGCCGAGATTGATACAAAAAAAGAAATAGCTATTTTAAAAAAGAAATTAGATAATAATTCATCTGATACGCTTCAGCCAATGGAAAAAAGGAAGACACTAAACCGTTTGAAAATTTTTCAGTCGTTTCAAAAATCAGGAGTAAGGCCGGAATGGATGTTTCTTACTGTCTTGCCTGTATTGCCTCCTGATTTAAGGCCAATGGTTCAATTAGACGGCGGAAGATACGCTTCTTCTGATTTGAATGACCTTTATAGGCGGGTAATTAACCGAAATAACCGTCTTAAATATCTTTTGGAAATTGAGGCGCCGGAAGTTATTGTTAGGAATGAAAAAAGAATGCTTCAGGAAGCAGTAGACGCTCTTATTGATAATGGTATGAGAAAAGGAACAACTACTTTGGCTACTACCGGCGGCAAACGGCTTTTGAAGTCGCTATCCGACATATTAAAAGGCAAACAGGGCAGGTTTCGCCAAAATCTTTTGGGAAAAAGAGTTGATTATTCCGGCAGGTCCGTGATTGTGGTCGGACCCGGATTAAAACTAAACCAGTGCGGTTTGCCGAAAAAAATGGCTTTGGAACTTTTTAAGCCATTTGTGATAAAAAGAATTCTGGACAAAGAACTTGCTTATAATGTGAGGGGAGCCGGACGAATAATTGAAGAAGAAGGCCCGGAAGTTTGGGAAATCTTGGAAGAAATTGTTAAAGATAAAATGGTTTTGTTAAATCGCGCGCCTACCTTGCATCGTTTGGGCATTCAGGCGTTCCAGCCGATTTTAATTGAAGGAGAAGTAATCCAGCTTCATCCTTTATGTTGCAGCGCGTTTAACGCTGACTTTGACGGAGATCAGATGGCTGTTCATTTGCCTTTGTCTGATGAGGCGCAAAGAGAAGCAAGGGAGATTATGTCGTCTAATTTAAATCTTTTGAAACCCGCTACCGGGACTCCTGTGGTTAGTTTGTCTCAGGATATTATTTTAGGCTGTTATTGTTTGACTGAAATTACTCCGGGAGCAAAAGGCGAAGGAAAAGTTTTTAGCGGTACTGAAGAGGCAATTTTAGCTTTTGAAGCGGGAAATATTGATATACACGCCAAGATAAAAATACGAGCACCGCTGAAATCAGCGTCAAATCAGCGTATGAATCAGCGTCAAATCAGCGGTTTTTTGGAGACGAGTTTGGGGAGAATACTTTTTAACGAAACATTGCCAAAGGATTTTCCTTTTCAAAATAAATTAATAAGGTCAAAAGAAATAAAAAAAATAGCAAGTTTAATAATCAGTAAATACAAAAGCGAAGAAGCTCAAAAAGCGCTGGACAAAATTAAGGATTTGGGCTTTGAATATTCCAGCCAGTCAGGTATTAGCTGGGGAATTGATGATTTAATTATACCTCCGCAAAAACCAAAAATCATAGAACAAGCGGAAAAAGAAGTGAACCAGACAGACAAATATTTTCAAAAAGGATTGCTGTCTCAGGAGGAAAAAACAGCCAAAATAATTGAGATTTGGACAAGAGCAAAGTCAGAAATTGAGGAATTAGTGCCTAAAACATTGCCAAAAAACGGTTCCGTGTTTCAGATTGTAAATGCCGGAGCCAGAGGTTCCTGGTCTCAGCCGGTTCAAATGAGCGGAATAAAAGGACTGGTTATTAATCCTTTGGGACAGATTATTGAATTCCCTGTAAAGCATTGCTATAAAGAAGGATTTGATGTTTTGGAATATTTTATTTCCACTCATGGGGCGAGAAAAGGAACGGTGGATACCGCGTTGAGGACTTCCGCCGCCGGTTATTTAACCAGACGATTGGTTGATGTGGCGCACGGAGTAATAATAAACAAAGAGGATTGCGGAGATAAAAAAGGGATTGATGTTTTTCAGGAAGACGCTGATGAAATTGGGCAGAATTTTCTTTTTAAAATCGTGGGCAGGACTTCGTGCGAGGATGTTAAAAACATAGTTAAAACAGGGGAGATTATTGATTGGGAAAAAGGCGAGAAAATAATGGCCGCGGGGATTAAAAAAGTCAGGATTCGGTCTCCTTTGAGCTGCAAGTTATTAAGAGGGATTTGCCAGAAATGTTATGGCTGGGATTCCGGTTTAAACCAACCGATAAAATTAGGAGGCGCGGTCGGAATTATTGCGGCGCAGGCAATCGGGGAGCCGGGAACCCAATTGACTTTGAAAACATTTCATACAGGAGGTGTTGCGAGCGGAGGCGATATTACTTCAGGTTTGCCGCGGGTTCAGGAGGTCTTGGAAGTTAGAATACCCGGGGGTAAGGCGGAAATGGTTTTAGAGGACGGGAAAGTTTTGAAAATAACATCGGATAATATAATAAAAATAAAATCCAAAATCGCGAAAAAAGATGAGGTTGTTGAATATAAGATTCCTTTGAACGCGGCTATTTTAGTGAAACCCGGACAGGTTCTTAAAAAAGGCGACCAGCTTTGCGAGGGAAATTTAGATTTGAAAGAAGTGTTTAAAGCGGGAGGACAGGAATTGGTCCAGAGATATATTATAAAAGAAATTCAAAGAATTTATGTTTCTCAAGGAGTTCAAATTCATGACAAGCATATTGAGGTAATTTGCGGACAGATGTTTTCTAGGATGAAGATTAAAGAGCCGGGAGATTCTTTATTCAGTTCCGGAGAGATTGTTGAACGGGCAAAATTATTTGAAGAAAACGCTCTGCTGAAAAAAGAGAAAAAAAGATTGGCAGTGGCGGTTCCGATTTTATTGGGAATTTCCAAAATTGCTTTGACAACTGATTCGTTTTTGTCAGCTGCTTCTTTTCAGGAAACATCCAGAGTTTTGATTAAGGCGGCTATTATCGGGAAGGAGGATAAATTGAGAGGATTGAAAGAGAATGTAATAATTGGTAAACTGATACCAGCAGGCACTGGGTTCAAGAAATAGGTCGCTCCGCAGAACTGACTCGGGGGGACACGCAGTCAGCTAGTTATAAAATAGAATTTAATTTCAGCTGCTGCTGTTTCTCGCCGAGCCTTAATTTCCTTAAATAATACAAACTTTTTCTTGGGCTCGGCTGCGAAGCGTCCCCCCTTATCAGTTCTGCTTCGCTCCCTTAACAGTCTTGCTTTACTCTAATGGCAAAAAAGCATAACAAAAACAAAAAAACTTTTGAAAAAGAAAAGAAGCGATTTTTGCGGTTTACTCTACCGGAAGAGATTAAAAAATGGATTTGGGGCGTTTGTTTGACGATTTTGGCTATAATTATCGCTTTGAGTTTTTTTGATTTAGCGGGACCGGCTGGCAAGGCAATGATGTCCGGGTTTCTTTTTTTAATCGGTAAAGCGGTTTTTATTTTGCCTTTGATATTAGTATTAGCCGGCTTGGTTTTTTTAATAACCAAACGCAAGAAAGTTTTAGGAATTGAGTTTCTGGCAATTTCTATTTTGATTTTCGGCGCTGCCGGACTTCTTGAGTGTTTAACACCCGACCTTAAACAAGGGGGGTGGCTGGGGTATGTTTTTACCTGGCCATTTCTAAAATTTTTTGGGATTTTGGTAACTCAAATTATTTCCGGCGGAATAATTCTTATAGGCATTTTAATTTTCTGGCATTTGCTGGGACCGTCAATTAAAGAAGAAAAACCGGATGAAGAAAAGAAACAGGGTCTGATTAAAAAAATCTTTGCTCCTAAATTCAAGGTCAAGGAAATTGAGCCAGTTCCAACAGCGCCGGAAAGAGAAAACAAAATTATTGAAAAACCTTTGGAAATAAAAGCAAAGCCAATAGGCAAGTATAATCTTCCCGGGTTGGATTTATTGGAGAAAGAAAAAGAAATGCCTTCTGCCGGCGACATACGGGTAAATTCGGCGATTATCAAAAAAACATTGGAGAATTTTGATATTCCGGTTGAAATGTCGCAAATAAGCATTGGTCCTACGGTTACCCAGTATTCTTTGAAACCCGCGGAAGGAATAAAATTAACAAAAATTACTACTTTGTCCAATGATTTGTCTTTGGCTTTGGCAGCGCATCCAATCAGGATAGAGGCGCCTATTCCGGGAAAGCCGTTGGTGGGGATTGAAGTGCCTAACAGGGCAAGGGCGCGGGTGCGGTTAAGGGATTTAATTGCCAATAATAATTTTTTTCAGGGTTCGTGCCTGAATTTTGCTTTGGGAAAAGATGTTTCAGGAAATATGATGTATGCGGATTTGGCTCGGATGCCGCATTTGTTAGTTGCCGGCGCTACCGGCACGGGCAAGACAATTTTTTTGAATACTTTGCTTTTATCGTTTCTTTACAGGAATTCTCCGGAACAATTAAGGTTGATTTTAGTTGACCCTAAAAGAGTGGAATTTCCGGTTTATAAGGATTTGCCGCATCTTTTGTGTCCAGTAATTTTTGACGCGCAAAAAACAATTAACGCTTTGAAATGGTTAGTTTCGGAAATGGAAAGAAGATTTGATTTGCTGGCGGCCGCTAAAACCAGAGACATTGAAAGTTATAATCAAGACAGGGCAAAAGCAGAGGAAGAGCCATTGCCTTATATTGTTTTGGTTATTGACGAGTTGGCTGATTTAATGGCCGCCCGCGGCAGGGAAATAGAAGGAGCCGTTGTGCGTTTGGCTCAAATGGCGCGCGCGGTAGGAATTCATTTGATTGTGGCGACTCAAAGGCCTTCTGTTGAAGTCATTACAGGGTTAATTAAAGCAAACATTACCGCGCGTATTACTTTTCAGGTTGCTTCACAAGTTGATTCCAGAACTATTTTAGATATGGCCGGCGCGGAGAAACTTTTGGGATTAGGGGATTTGCTTTTTATTTCAGCCCAGCTCACAAAACCAAAAAGAATTCAAGGTCCTTTTGTTTCGGAAAAAGAAGTGAGGAGGGTAGTTCAGTATATAAAAAACCAAAACCCGCAGCTCAAAGATAAAGAAGACGAAGAGGGATTTTTAGAAAATCATTTAGCGGAAGACCTTGAAAAAAGTCTGGAAACTACGGTTGAAGGAGAAAGCGCGGATTTTTATCAGGGAGAAGATCCTTTATACGAGGAAGCGAAAAGAATAGTAATTGAATCAAAAAAGGCGTCTGCGTCTCTTTTACAGCGGCGGTTGCGGCTTGGTTACGCGCGCGCGGCGCGCTTAATTGATATGCTGGAAAATAAAGGAATAGTAGGGCCCGGCGATGGAGCCAAACCGCGCGAGATTTTGATTAAGACAGAAGAAGAGGATGAGTGGCAAAAGGTATAAATTATTGTATAATTAATGCATGCCCCGTAGTAGAATTTCAAAAGTCCCTACGGGACAAACGAAAATTTTTTAGAAATTTTATTTGAAATTTCACTACGGGGTATGGCAAAAGAAAAAAAAGAATTAAAAAAGGACTTGCAGGAAGCGGTGGATGAGATTAAGCAGCGGTTTGGCGAGGGCGCGATTATGACATTGAAAGAAATCAGGCCAGTAGATGTTGATATAATTTCTACCGGCTGTATGTCTTTGGATAATATCTTGGGAGTGAACGGAGTTCCGCGAGGCAGGGTAATTGAAATTTTTGGAGGTGAGTCATCTGGAAAAACTACTTTATCCCTGCATATTTTAGCGGAAGCGCAAAAACAAGGAGGTGTTTGCGCTTTTGTTGACGCGGAACACGCTTTAGACCCTGATTATGCCAAGAAAATCGGAGTAAATACTGATGATTTAATGATTTCCCAGCCGGATTCAGGCGAACAAGCCCTGCAGATTGTTGAGACATTGGTTAAATCAGGAGAGGTTGATGTGATTGTTGTTGATTCAGTTGCGGCTTTGGTTCCTAAAACAGAGATTGACGGAGAAATGGGAGAATTTCAAATAGGGCTTCAGGCGCGTTTAATGTCGCAGGCGTGCAGAAAACTATCAGGCATTATTTCCAAGACAAAGACACTGGTTGTTTTCTTAAATCAGACGCGGATGAAAATCGGGATTTCTTGGGGAAATCCGGAAACAACACCGGGAGGATTGGCGTTAAAATTTTACGCTTCCGTGAGAATAAATTTGAAAAGAATTGCCCAGATAAAATACAAAGATGAAATTATCGGCAATCGCGTTAGAGCCAAAATTGTTAAAAATAAAGTTGCGGCTCCTTTCAAAACCTGTGAATTTGATATTTATTATAATGAGGGAATATCAAAATTTTCAGATATTATCAATGTCGGATTAAAAAAAGGAGTAATAAAAAAAGCCGGGAATTCATATAGTTTTGAGAATACCAAGCTTGGAGTTGGTTTTGAAGCAGCCAAAAAATTCTTGAAAGAAAACCCGGAGATTATGAAAAAGATTAAAAAAGCAATTTTAATCAGTAATGAGGAGTAATGGGGTCAAACCCCTTTCTGTTGGGGATTGACCCCATCAGTCTTTGGAGGTGTGGGACATTAAACCTAAAACACGAGCCCGCTTTATTGCTTTACTCAATTTTCTTTGATGTTTGGAGCAAACGCCGGTTCTTTTTTTTGGCCTAATTTTTCCCAAACTGGATATAAAACGGCGGAGCAGTTCCGTGTCTTTGAAATCAATATCTTTAATGTTTTTTTGGCAAAAATAACAAGGCATTTTATAATGGAATATCTTTTACGTCTATTTCTTTTTCTTCAATAATCGGGATTTCCTCTTTTGGCGCTTCAGGCGCTTCTTTTTCTTGTAAAGGAATTTCAGGAGCTGGGGCATTCCCGATTGTTCTTGGTCCTAATTGCAATCGTTCGGTAATAATTTCCGTCCGCCAATGTTTATTGCCGCTGGAATCCTGCCAGGTTCTGGTTTGAATTCTTCCTTCAATTAAAACCATTGACCCTTTTTTTAAGTATTGCTGGGCGATTTCAGCTGTTTTTCCAAAAGCAACGATGTTATGAAATTCGGTTTGTTCCTGTTTTTGTCTGTCTTTATCGTAAAAAACTCTGTTTGTGGCAACTCCAAAATTAGCCACTAATGAGCCGGATGGCAAGGTTTTTGCTTCCGGGTCTCGGGTAAGATTTCCTAAAACAAACGCTTTATTCAAGTTCATATTTTGTTTTTATTTTAATTTTATTCTAAAATTTCTTCTAATTTTTTAGCGATATTTTTTAATTCAACCTTTTTTTCTTTTGTTTCAATAATCGGTTTAATCGGTTTAACCCGCTCTTTTTTGAGCTTTGAACTGATACGGGGTTTGTTCAAGAGCATATAGCGGGAAATTTGTTTTTCCATACTCAATTTTTTCCGGAGAGCTTCCAAGTTTTCAGGGTCGCAGCGAAAATTTAAAGTAGTTACATAAAATTCATTTTGTCTTTTTCTCATTAAAGGATTTACTGCGTCTAAAACTCCTTTTTCTTCCTGAACCAAAGAACATATTTTCTGGGAAAATTCTTTGGCTTGTTCTTCTGAAAACTCGTGTGATATTAAATATGTGAGCTCGTAAAGTTTCATATAACTTGTTGTAAATTCTATAAGAGTATATTATAATAAAAATATTAACTCGTCAAATAAAAAAAATGAAAAACTTAAAAGAAATAACAAAAGAGGAATTAAAAGCGATAAAAGTAGTAACTTTTGATATAGACGGCGTGATTATACCAACAGGAACTGAATTAAAAGAAAATCAGGACGGCACTGAATTATATATGAAGTCCAAGCAATTATCAGCGGAATTTATAGAGAATTTGAAGAAACTTAAAAAATACGTAAAATTAAATTTTTCTTCCGGCAGGAATATCTTATATCTTAAAAGTTTGGTCAATGAAATTTTTGACCGAGATGTTATTCTTCAAGCGGAAAATGGAAATATTACCTGGCTTGAGGGCAAAATAATCCATCCTGTTTATACTGCGAGATATTTTGATAAATTAAGAGACATAAGGGAAAAAATTAAATCAATGATGGTTAGTGATAAAAGAATAAGAGGGTTTGAGCCAAAAATGTTTATTTTGACGCCTCATTGCGAGCAAATGGATGAGATACCTAATTTGGTTAAACAAGTAGATTCTGAAAACGATTTATATTGTCTTTGGACTAATGAGGGTTATGATATTGGGAGCAAGACAATGAGCAAGGGGGAAGGGATTATTAATATAGCCAAAGATTTGAACATTAATGTAAAACAGATTATGACCACCGGGAATAATTATAATGATAAAGAAATGCTTGAAATTGGCAAAGGGGTTTCAGTGGAGCCGGGCAGGGTTGAGGCGGAATATTTTATTGAACATAAGCCAGAAGAATTAGGCGGTGAATTATTGGCAGAATTTTTACTTAGATATTATCAATGATTACAATAAGCCCATTTTTTGTTTGACTTGTTGGAGTGTTGTTCGGGCAATGGTTTGAGCTTTTTTAGCGCCTTGATTTAAAATTTCTTTGATATAAACTTCTCGGGCGACAAGTTCTTTTCTTTTTCTTTGGAAAGGTTCAAGTTTCACAATCAAAAGTTCGGCAAGCTGTTTCTTGAATTCAGCGTATCCTTTTCCTTTAAATTTTTTCTCCAGTTCTTTTACAGGTTTTTCGGAAAACAGAGAATAAATGGTTAAAAGATTGGATATGCCGGGTTTTCTTTTTAAGTCGTATTTTATTGTTTTGCCGGTGTCAGTCACAGCTGACATTATTTTTTTTCTAATGGTTTTTGGTTCGTCAAATAAAAACAAGCAGGACTGGGGTATTGATTTTGACATTTTCTTTTTCGGATTATTCAGAGCCATAATTTTGGCTCCTATTTTTGGAATTTGGGTTTTAGGAATTTTGAATGTTTCGCCGAATTTTTGATTGAATTTTTTAGCAAGCATTTTTGTGAGTTCAAGATGCTGTTTTTGGTCTTTGCCAATCGGAACAATGTCGGTTTGATAAAGCAAAATATCAGCTGCCATTAAAATTGGATAATTAAGAAGTCCTGCGTTAATGTTTTTTTTGAACTGGCGCGATTTTTCTTTGTATTGGGTCATTCTTTGGAGTTCGCCCACAGGACAAATTGTGTTTAACAGCCAGGTTAATTCAGTGTGTTCTTTGACTTGGGATTGGACAAAAAGCAGGGATTTTTCCGGTTCAATGCCAATGGCTAAATGAGCAATTGCCGTTTCCATTATTTTTTTTTGGAAATTTATCGGGTCGTAAGGAATAGTTAAAGAGTGCAAGTCAACAATAGAAAAAATACACTCCTGATTTTTCTGAAGTTCAACCCATTGTTTTGTCGCTCCCAAGTAATTTCCAATATGCAGTTGTCCTGTCGGCTGAATGCCGCTAAAAATCCTCATACTTCAATTATTACGGGTAATATCATTGGTCGGCGCTGGGTTTTTACATATAAGAAATGGCCGAGCTGGTTTCTGATTTCGTCTTTAATATAACTCCAATTTACCGCTCTGCCAGCGCCGGCAGTTTTATTTATAATATGTATTACTCTTCTTCTTGTTTCCGCTAAAAGGGGTTTTGATTCCCGTAGATAAACAAAGCCTCTTGATATTATGTCGGGCGAACCTTTGACCTTGCCCGCTTGCCTGTCAACTACGGCTATAATAACAAACATTCCGTCTTTTGACAGCATATGTCTGTCCCGTAAAACAATTTCTCCGACATCGCCAATTCCCAAACCGTCAACCATTATGTAATTTGACGGCGCTGTTCTTTTGTCGTAAAAAATTCTGTCCTGATTAAGAGTAATTATTTGTCCGTTTTCAGCGAGCATGATATTTTTTTCTAGTAGACCCATTTCTTGCGCTAATTCAGCGTGAGCTACCAACATTGAATACTGGCCGTGAATAGGCAAAAAGAACTTTGGCTTCATTATTGCGAGCATTTGTTTCAGTTCTTCTCTTTGCGCGTGGCCGCCGGCATGAATATCCATCATTTTGTAATGAAAGACCTTAACTCCCTGCCTTAAAATATCGTCTTTCAAAATCTGGACCGTGCGTTCGTTGCCCGGGATAACCGAAGAGGAAAAGATTACTGAATCTCCTTTTTTAAATCTGAGAAATCTGTGTTCTCTGTTGGTAATGCGCATTAAGACCGCCTCTGTTTCGCCTTGCGCGCCGGTGCATAAAATAGTTATTTTGGAATCAGGATAATCATTGATTTGTTTGAGCCCGACTAATGTTCCTTTTTTTGTTTTGATATAACCCAATTTCTTGCAGATTTCCACATTTGTTTTCATTGTATAGCCGTCAATGGTTACTTTTCTTCCGTATTTTTCAGAGAGAGTGATAATTTGCTGGATTCTATTGATAAGAGAGCCGAAAGTAGCTGCGATAATCCTGCCGGGCGCTTTTTGGAAAATTTTTTCCATATTGTCGTAAATTTCTTTTTCTGAAAGAGAGTGACCTTCTTCTTCCGCGCCGGTAGAGTCAGACATTAAAAGCAGAATTCTTTTTTTGCTCAGGGTTTCAAGTTTTTCAAAATCAGTTGGCAGGTCATTTATCGGGTGCGGGTCAAATTTGAAATCAGAAGTGTGCAGAATATTGCCGACAGGCGTTTCAATAAAAATGCCTAAATTATCAGGAATGTTATGATTTTGCTTGAAAAATTCAATGGAAAAAGGGCCTAATTTTATTTTTGAGCCGTTGTTCACTTGCTGAATATCCAGTTTTGGCTGATTCGGAAATTCCTCCTGCCTTTTAAGAATTATCGCTTTAGTTAAAGGAGAAGCGAAAATTTCCAAGCCCTGATGCCAGAGTTTTCCAATCAAATAGGGGACAGCGCCGATATGGTCATAATGGCCGTGAGTAAAAACAATTCCCAAAATGTTTTTTTCCTTGCCTTTGAGATATGAGATATTAGGGATTATGCAATCAATTCCGGGCATATCTTCTTCAGGCCAGCGAAGGCCCATATCAATAATCAAAATATCTCTGCCATATTCAAATATGAACATATTTCTTCCCACTTCGCCAAGACCGCCAAGAGGAATAATGCGGAGATTTTCTTTGTTTAAATTTGTCATTTATTTGTTAGTAATAATTAATAATTTTCACTGGTGCGGGCGAGAGGATTTGAACCTCCACGGACTTGCGTCCACAGCGTTCTGAACGCTGCGCGTCTGCCATTCCGCCACACCCGCCGCTTGAGCTCATAATTTTAGGTCTTTAAGATATTGTTTGAAATGATTGTTAAAATCCTGTCGTGAAAGAGCAAATTCTACCACTGTTTTCAGGTATTCAAGTTTGTCGCCGGTATCATAATATTTAGCGTTTTTTATTTCACAGCCATAAACCGGAAACCCGGTTTTAATTAATTTATTAATGGCGTCAGTGAGCCAAATTTCTCCATCTTTGCCCGGTTTTAAGTTTTTAATAATATCAAAAATTTCAGGAGGCAAAATATAAGCGCCGTGAGTCGCTAAGTTTGAAGGCGCTTTATTCGGTAAAGGTTTTTCAACTATTTTTTTAATTTTAAAAACATTTCCATCAAGCGGTTCCATATCAGCAATGCCGTAACGGGAAAGTTGATCTTTTGTTTCAATCCGTACCGCTGAAATTATTACTCCTTTATATTTTTTATACGCTTCAATCATTTGGGAGAGACGCGGAGGTTGAGCCGTGATAAATTCATCTCCCCATAGCACGGCAAATGGTTCGTCATCAATAGCCGGCTGGGCAGATAAAATTGGCACGGCATTTCCATAATATTTCCCTTTTTGCCTGATATAAATAAAATTAGCTAATTGAGCAATTTTTTTAATTTGTTTTAGTCCTTCTTCTTTTCCTTGGGATTCCAAATGTTTTTCCAGTTCAAAAGAACGGTCAAAATGGTCTTCAATTGCCCTTTTTTGCCAGCCGGTAATAATAATAATATTTTCAATGCCGGAGGCAACTGCTTCTTCCACCACATACTGAATAATTGGTTTATCCACTACCGGCAGCATTTCTTTCGGCATTGCTTTAGTGGCTGGCAAGAATCTAGTTCCCCAACCCGCGGCCGGGATTACTACTTTAGTTATTTCTTGCGTTTTAGACATATTTTGTTTTTCCTTGTTTTTTTAATTTTTCGGTTAATTTTTTGACTTCTTGCGATTTGCGCTTATCACAGACTAAAATTATATCATTAGTTACAGCGATAACCAAGTCTTTTAAGCCGCAAGCCGCCACCAACTGCGAGGAGTTTCCATAAACCATAATATTTTTTGAATCAATGCTGATAAAATTACCCTGGGCAAAATTTTTATTTTTCTTGGATAAACAATCTTTTAACACGCTCCAAGAGCCAATGTCTGACCAGCCGAAATTTACGGGCAGAAAAGCAATATGTTTATAATTCTCAATAATTGAATATTCTAAATTGGCTTTATCCATTTCTAAATATTCTTTATCTAAAGTTTTTTTATCTTTCTTGCATTGCTTGATTTTTTGATATCTTTTATAAATATCCGGCACGAATTTTTTGACTAATTTTTCAAAAAGTTCTGGCTGGAAAATGAATATTCCGGCATTCCAGAAATATTTTTTTGTTTTTAGATAAACTCGCGCTCTTTTTAAGTTTGGTTTTTCGCTGAATTGAGTTATATTATAAATTGGCTGTTTGTCTATTTTTTTTATCAATTTTCCCATTTTGAAATATCCAAGTCCTGTGTCGGGAAAATTTGGTTTGACGCCAAAAATTAGGATATAATCTGGCTGCTGCTCAATAAATTTTTTGCCGATTAAAATTGCTTGCTGAAATTTTTGTTTATTTTTTATTAAATGGTCTGAAGGAAAAATAGCTATTGGTTCTTTCATTTCTTTTGGAGAGAGATTTGCCATAAACAAGCAAATTGCGGCTATTCTTTCTCTTTGCGCCGGTTCTAAAATTATATTTTTTTTAGGCAAATCAGGAATTTGTTTTTTTACTTCTTTTTTATACTGCTGGTTAGTGGCAATAAAAATATCTGACCAAGGGAAGAGGGGATGCAGGCGCGCCACTGTTTCCTGAAGCATAGTTTTTTTGCCCAGCAATTTTTGAAATTGTTTTGGCTGGTGCTGTCGGCTGATTGGCCAAAGCCGCGTGCCTTGGCCCCCGGCCAAAATTAAAAGTTTCATTTCAAAAAATCTAAGTTTTTAGGCATTGATTTTAATGGTTTTTCAAAACGCAATTTCGGGACTTTTTTATAGTTTTTGTTTTTAATCCAGCCAGATTTGGTGTAAAAATATCCCGCGCCTTTCATTTTTTCCAGTTCTTCATAAACATTTTTATTTTTCACGGAAACCCAATTCGCAATTTTCAGTTCTTTTTTAGAGGGATTGATAATTATAGCGGCGAATTTTTCAGGGAATATTACGCATTCTCCTTTTTTTGCCTCAACTGCCACAATGTCTTCAATAATTTTTCCTTTTGCTTTTTGCATTAAGAAAATTGCTTTTCCTTTAAGCACGGTGTAGAGTTCTTGATATTTTCTGGAATTTCTATTGCCTTTGGTTCTTACAAATTCTTTGCCAAGCATTTTTGGCGGGATTATAGTAATGTCATATCTAATTTCTCCTTTTCTCTTCACTCCTCTATATATATAGTAAAGCTCAAAATTAGCAGCGGTTTTCAGCCAGTCTTTGTCATAAAGCACTTTCTTTAAGTCATATAGAAATCGTATTTCCGGTTTTTTCATTTCCATACTCTTTTTGTTTTAATGTACCAATTTTCTATGCCTGAAAATCTTTTTGAAGGGTCGGTGATTATTTTTGTATTTATTCCTTTAATTTCTTGCTGTACGGAAAAAAGATAATCAGGATTGTATAAGAATACTGCTTGTGTATCGCTAATCAAAATGTTTTGGAATTCTTCCAGGTTTTCTTTTCTTGTTTCTTTATCCATTGACGCGCGGGCTGATTCCAGTAATTTATCCGCGGTTTTGCTTCCAAAGCCGGTTAAATTTAACCCAGGGTCTTTTTTCTGCGAAGAGTGCCAAAACGGGAAAGGGTCGGGAATTGCCCCTAGAACTTCTCCGAATAATAAAACTTCAAAATCTCTTGGCTTGATAATTTCTCTTTCCAGAAAAGAAATGTCATAGGTTTTAATTTCTACTTCAACTCCCAATGCCTGCCATTGAGTTTTTAGAAGAGAGGCAACCGCGATTAATATTGGCTGGTTCACCGTGGTTAAGCAAAGTTTCATTGGAATTATTTCTTCAGGCGGTTTCAGACAAATTTCATTAAGTTTCGCGCGTGTTGTTTTTTTAACCTGTCCGGTGCCATTTTCAAGACCAAAAGGCGCTAAAATATCTTGTTTGTATTTTTCCTGAAACCTGATTACCGCTTGTTTGGTTTTACTGCCGAAATAACCGGTGATTTCTCCTTCAGGATATATTTCAGGGTCTTTGGCAAGGCATTTCTGAAGCTCTTTTACTTCCAAACCCTTGGATCCGGTTTGCAGATTGCTTTTGAACTGGAAAGATGATTCTTTTTTAACAATTTTTATTCTTTGATTGTTTTCATTGGCGACAAATCCAGTATTGTCTAAAATCTCTTTGGCTTTTTCCAAATCAAATTCATATATATATGAAGGTTTTTCAAATCCATAGATTTCGGGCAGAATAGGGGAATCAACAATTTTTGCCTGGTTTTCCAAAACCTGTTCTATGATTTCTTGTTTATTGGTTCCATAATTCAGAGCGAGTCTTACATCTTTTTCATCCAGTATTTTTGCGCCTTCAGTTGCGTTGTCAGAATTAAAAAACAGGGCAAAATATCTTGGCATAGACAGATTGAGGATGTTGGGGTCTGACCCCGCCATTTCCTTGTCTAACTGGTCTTTTGTATTAAAAAAAAGAAAAGAGACACGGGAAAGATAGGGTCCTTCGCCAAAATATTTTGGATTAGATTCCATTATTAAAGATTTTATATTGCCTTTTTCATCCTGTGATAAACTTTTAAATTGATAAGGACCTGAACTAATCGGTTTTAAATTGTAAGGAGACAAAGGAAAATTTTGCTCGGAAACATCTTTCCAAATATGCTCGGGAATTATTTTTAAACAGCAGTTTTCAAGGAAAACAGCGGAAGAATCCTTTAATATAAAACGCACGCCGTATTCAGAGATTTTTTCTATTTTTACGCCAAGCCATCTTGCCCGTAAAGGGCTTTTTATCTCCGGATTTTGAATTGTTTTTATCGTGAAAATTACATCGTCTGCTGTTATTAGTTTTTTGTCTGACCAGACAGCATTTTCTTTTAATTTAAACTCGTAAATTTTTCCTTGTTCTAAAATTTCAAAGCTTTCAACTAAATCCGGAACAATGCCGTTGACGGAATTATGCTTCATTAAGCCGGCAAACAAAATTTCAACCAGGTCCCGGTCAACATCAGAAACATCAGCGTAAATTGGATTGATAAATCTTGGAAAACCAACAACTC
Organism: Candidatus Parcubacteria bacterium; assembly: GCA_023131055.1. GTDB lineage: Bacteria > Patescibacteriota > Minisyncoccia > Minisyncoccales > JAGMAB01 > JAGMAB01. The sequence goes on from JAGMAB010000003.1 coordinate 17,233, forward strand.
CTTCTATATATTGTCCCGCTCTTGCTGGCTTGACTTCCGTGTTGTTGAAATAAAAACTAATTAAAAGAAAACTTGCTGAAAAGAAAAATAAAATCAAAAAAGCAAAAAAAACATTTTTTTCTTTTTTAGTTAATATATTTAAAAATTGCCTCCACCGAAATAGAATTAAAAGAGGTTTTTTCATCTTAGAGAATAAGGTTTAACAGAGTGAGAATGATGAACAAGGCGCCCAAAAATATTGTTGCCACGAAAATTTTTTGCTGAATGCCCCGTTTGCTTGAATAAGAACCGCCGCCTCCACCTCCGCCGCCGCCGCCTCCTCCAAAAGCCGAACCCAAAGCCGTGCCTCTTTGCTGTAAGAGAATAAAAATAATTAAGAGCACAGATACGATGATTTGAATTATTGGCAAAAATTCTTTCATAAATTTATTGTTCAATTATTGTTTTGTTGTTTGGTTTATACAGACCTAAGAGAAAACTTACGAGCCAGATTAGTAATGTTGCGTAAAACAAGGAAATAATTCCTTGAATAATTATTTCTACGAATAAAATATCAATAACCCAGATTATAGCCATATTTATTACCAAGCCGAATAATCCGAAAGTGAGCATTCTTAGGGGCGAGGTAATCATTTTCAAAATCGGTTTGATAAAAAAGTTGATTAACCCGAGAATAAAACCGGCTAAAACAATAATTTGCCAGTTGCCGATAAATTCCACGCCGGGAATAAATTTCATAGCTAAGAAAAGCCCTAAAATTCCGGCAAAGATTTGCATCACTAAACTTCTCATTGAATTTACTTTATCAAAGAATGATTATTTTAGCAATAGCGAGTATTGGTTTATGACAATATAGCGCGATCGTTGAATATTGTCAGAGATTGATTTGACAAATTTTTGTAAATTAGTAAAATGGATTTTATAATCATTAATTATTAATCATTACATTTATTATGACAATAAAGCCATTAAGAGATTATATCTTAATTGAACCGATTAAAGAAGAGGAGAAAACAAAATCAGGGATTTTGCTTCCTGAAACAGCTGAAAAAGAAAGACCAGAGCAGGGCAGGGTGATTTCCGTGGGACCCGGCAGGAAAACCGATGAAGGTAAAATTATTCCTTTGGATGTAAGAGAGGGGCAAAAAGTCTTGTTCACTAAATACGCTCCTAATGAAATAAAAGTCGCGGATAAAGAATATTTAATTGCCAAAGAAGAAGATATTTTGGCGATTTTAGAATAAAATCGCGAATTTTTAATTTTTAATTTTTAATTCACTTAAAAAATATGGCTAAGCAAATTTATTACAGCGAGGAAGCTCGCAAAAAATTAAAACAAGGCGCGGACAAGCTGGCAAACGCGGTCAAGGTTACTTTGGGACCAAAGGGCAGAAATGTGGTTTTGGACAAGGGTTTTGGCGCTCCGACAATTACAAATGACGGAGTAACCATTGCCAAGGAAATTGAGTTGGAAGACAAGACCGAAAATTTGGGAGCGGAAATTCTTAAAGAAGTGGCGGAAAAAACCAATGATGTTGCCGGGGACGGAACTACCACTGCGGTTGTCTTGGCGCAGGCAATGATTAACGAAGGTTTGAAAAATGTTGCCGCAGGCGCCAATCCTTTGGCTCTGAAACAAGGCATTGAAAAAGGAGTGAAAAGCATAATTGCGGAATTAAAAAATATGGCTAAGCAAATAACTACCAAAGAAGAAATCAGCCAGGTTGCGACGATTTCCGCAGAAGATAAAAAAGTTGGCGATTTGATTGCCGATGTAATGGAAGAAGTGGGAAAAGACGGCGTGATTACTATTGAGGAATCAAAAACATTCGGCATTAACAAAGAAATTGTCAAGGGCTTGCAGTTTGACAGGGGTTATATTTCTCCTTATATGGTTACTGACAGCGAGAGAATGGAAGCGATATATGAAAATCCTTATATTTTAATTACTGACAAAAAAATATCCGCGCTCACGGAAATTCTGCCTGTGTTGGAAAAAATAGCCAAAACAGGAAAAAAAGAATTAGTTATTATTGCCGATGAAGTTGATGGAGACGCTTTGGCTACTTTGGTGGTGAATAAACTTCGCGGCATTTTTAATACTTTGGCTATTAAGGCGCCGGGTTTTGGAGACAGGAGAAAAGAAATGCTTGAAGATATTGCGGTTGTTACCGGAGGCCAGTTGATTTCCGAGGAAGTCGGATTGAAACTGGAAAATGTGGAAATACAACAATTAGGTTCTTGCAGGAAAATTGTTTCCACTAAGGAAAACACGACTATTGTTGAGGGTAAGGGCGATAAGGAGCAAATTGCGGCGCGGGTTTTACAAATTAAAAAAGAATTAAAAACCATTGAATCAGATTTTGACAAGGAAAAACTTCAGGAGCGTTTGGCAAAATTAGCAGGCGGCGTGGCTGTGATAAAAGTTGGCGCGGCAACAGAAGTTGAACAAAAAGCAAAACAGCACAAGACAGAAGACGCTTTGGCTGCCACTCAAGCGGCAGTGGAACAGGGGATTGTGCCCGGGGGCGGCGTGGCGTTATTAAGAGGATTAAAAGGATTACACGAACTTGCTCTTGAGGGAGATGAGAGAACAGGAATGAATATTTTGAAAAGAGCCATTGAAGAGCCGGTGAGGCAGATTGCGCAAAACGCGGGAATAGACGGCGCGGTGGTTGTGGCGGAAATTAAAAAGAAAGAAGCAGGGTTTGGATTTAACGCGCAAGATATGGAGTATGGGGACTTGCTCGCGCGGGGAATTGTTGACCCGACCAAGGTTACGCGGTCCGCCCTGGAAAATGCGGCTTCCGCAGCGGCAATGTTTTTAACTACCGAGTGCGTGGTCGCGGAAAAACCGGAAGAGAAAAAAGAAGGCGGCGGTGGAATACCAACAATGCCCGGCGGAATGCCCGGCATGGGCGGATTCTAATGAAATCATTTATCATTGATTGATCACAATTTCCAGCGATCGTTGTATGTTGTGACTGAAACTCGGCTTAGCCGAGTTTTTGGTTGTTGACGGTTGTTTGATGATTTGTTAATCTAAAGTTACTGAATTAGAATATTCCCAATTAAATAGGGAAAAAGGTGAAAAAAAAATGGATAAAAACGATTATATAAACTTAGGAGCAACCAGCCTAATGAATAAAGTGGTAAAGGAAAGAAGAGAAGAACAAAAGAAAGCAAGAGAAAGAGAGGAGAAAATAGAGATAACATAGTTCTTTATTTTTATGGGACGCTTTTCGTCCCTTATTTTTTTTGACAAAAATTTACTCTAAATCACTGATCGTAATCAGTTATTTATGTAAAATGGATTTTTTGAACTGAAAAATTTTAATGGTAGAATAAATCTATTGAGTTCGGAAATCAATATTATGACGGAGATTTTGCAAGAATTCAAAATTATCTGGCAGTATCTGGAAAAATACAAAAAAGCGGTTATTAATACTGCTGTTTTAGCAATGGTTGGAGCGGCTATTACCGCTATTATTCCTTATATTTACGGCAGGTTAGTGGACGCGGTTTCCATAAGCGCGTTTAGTTTGGATTTTGTTTTAGCGCTTTTAGGAATCTGGGTGTTAATAACTTTATGTTCTGCTGTTTTGAGAAAAATTATTGCGCAAAGAGCCGGTTTTATTTCCGTGGACGCTTTATGCGATTTATTTTATCAACAAGCAGAGCATATTATCAATCTGCCTTTGAGTTTTCATAAAGAAAAAAAATTAGGCGAAATTTTGTCAAAAATCACGCGCGCCGCGGAACACTTGCGGGAAATTATTGATTTTACGGTTTTTAACATACTCCCTCGGTTTTTTACTGTTTTTATCGGAGTTATTATTTTATTTTTTGTGGACTGGCGGTTATCTTTAGGCGCGTTTGTTGTTTTTTTCGCTTCAATACTATTTACTCTTTACAGAACGCATTTGACTTTAGACGCGTCAAGAAAAATGAACAAAAAATATGATAAAGGTTTGGGTATTTTAAATGATTCTTTTTTAAATATTCAGACAATCAAATCCTGCGCCGCAGAAGATTTTCAAAAAAATAAAATTCATTTGGCTTACAGAAAAGGAGTGAATCCGGCTTTTAAAAAACTGATTGTTCTTTGGGATAATACTATTTTTTTCCAGCAAATTATTTTTTCTTTGGGATTTGTAATGGTTTTTGCTTACGCGATTTTTCTTTTAAAAATCAATCAAATTTCCAGCGGCGAGTTAATAATGTTTTTAGGTTATTTAAATCTTATTCAGGTGCCTTTATCTGATTTGCTTTGGCAATGGCATTCTTTTCAGAAAGGAATGACCGTAATTAAAAGAGTGAGAGAAATTTTAGAAATAAAAACAGAAGATTATAATCTATCAGGCGAGGTTTTGAAAGAGGCAAAGGGAAAAGTTGAATTCAAAAATGTTAGTTTTGGCTATCAAAACAAAAATTTGATTTTAAACGAAATTAATCTTCTTGCTTTGCCCGGACAGAAAATCGCTGTTGTGGGCGGCAGCGGGGAAGGAAAAACCACTTTGGTTGATTTACTTTCTCTTTATTTCCTGCCTTCAAAAGGAAAAATTTTAATTGACGGAATAGATGTGAGAAATTTAAACCTCCAGTTTTTAAGAAAAATCATTGCTTATGTGCCGCAGGAAATAATTTTATTTAACGATACCATTAAAAATAATATCCGTTATGGAAAACCGGACGCTGCGGATGAAGAAATTGTCGCGGCGGTCAAAGCGGCTAACGCTGACAGGTTTATTGAAACCCTGCCCAAAAAATACGAGCAATTAGTGGGGGAGAGAGGAATTAAACTTTCTACGGGTCAGAAGCAGAGATTGGCTATTGCCCGGGCTTTAATACGCGACCCTAAAATTTTAATTTTAGACGAGGCAACTTCGTCATTGGATGTTGAATCGGAAAAATTAGTTCAGGACGCGCTGGAAAAGTTAATTGAGAACCGGACAACTTTTATTATTGCCCATCGTTTAAGTACTATCAGAAAAGCCAACAAGATTTTGGTTCTTGAAAAAGGCAGAATTATAGAACAGGGAACTCATCAGGAACTTATTAAGAAAAAAGAAGTTTATTTCAAATTCTATTCATTGCAGTTTCAAAAAACCGGGAATTGAAGTATAATGAAGATATAATTTTTATGCCCAAAAACAATAAATTCGTAGTGGCTATTGGCGGTTCCATTATTTGCCCTAAAGAGATTGATATAGATTTTTTGAAAAAGTTTTATATTTTTATTAAAAAAGAATTAAAAAAAGGCAAAAAATTTGTTTTGGTTGCCGGAGGAGGAAGCGTGGCGCGCCAGTATCAGAAAGCGGCTGTTAAAATTACAAAAATAGTTGACGAGGACAAGGACTGGCTTGGAATTTACGCCACCAGGATTAATGCTCATCTTTTAAGAGTGATTTTTAGAGATAAAGCGAATCCGGTAGTTTTTGACGAAAGGTTTAGATTGAAGGGATTTGATAAAGAGCCAATAATTATTGGTTCCGGCTGGGACCCCGGCTGGTCAACTGATTTTGATTCAATTCAGATAGCGGTTGATTTAAAAATAAAAAAAGTTATTATATTAGGCAAGCCGTCTTATGTTTATACGAGTGATCCTCAAAAAGATAAAAAGGCAAGGCCTATTAGAGAATTAAGATGGGGGGATTATCTTAAAATGATTCCCAAAAAATGGTTGCCCGGATTGCATTCTCCGGTAGATCCTGTTGCGGCAAGGTTGGCGAAAAAAGAGGGGATAACAGCCATAGTGGCTGATGGAAAAGATTTATCTAATTTTAAAAATATACTGCAAGGCAGAAAATTTAATGGAACAACAATAAGTTAGAAAACAAGGAGAGGTACCAAAGCGGTTTAATGGAACGGCTTGGAAAGCCGTGGCTCTTTAGAGCCTCCAGGGTTCGAATCCCTGTCTCTCCGCCAGTTAGGACACTTTGACATTAGTTTTTACTTTTTGCCAAAATTTGAGCGTATTTCGCGGATTTTACGAATTTGATAGCGGGTTCGAACCAATTTTTAAGTGTTTAAGGTCGGGTCTTAAACACGCTTAAAAGGCTTAAAAAAGAGGGAAATGAGTCGGTGTCAAATTGCCGAGCAAAAAAATTAAAAGAATAAATATTTTTACAAGATATATTATTGTATAATTTTGCTATTGTTAGTATAATATAGGTAAGAATTATGGCTATAAACAAGAAAAAATACGAACAGGTTATTATTTATTTGTGTTCAAAACTAAAAGGAGAAGTCAGAGGTAAAAAGAAACTGGCTAAACTTTTGTATTATTCTGATTTTGATTTTTTTGAAAAATTTCAAAAATCTATAACAGGTGATGTTTATAACGCTTATCCAAAAGGACCATTGCCTGCAATGCTCAATAAAATAACTTCAGAGATGATTAAAAAGCACTCGCTTAAAATGAATTCTGTAAAAGAATGGGGTGAAGAATATGCTCCTACAGAAGTATATAAATGCTCTGCTGAACCAGATTTGTCAGTTTTCAATAAAGACGAGCTGAAAATGCTTGATCGCATTGTTCGCAGATATGGATCTTTAAATGGTGAACAATTAGCTGAACTTTCGCATGCCGAAGCACCTTATACGGCGACAGAACCATATGAGGAAATTCCTTACGAATTTACTTATTATCGGGGAACCGATTTTAGCGACCTATGATAGTATTTCAATATCATTCGGCATTTGAAAAAGAAATCGCCGCACTTAAAAAGCGGCGATTACGATATATAGAGGAAAGCTTGCGCGGTTTTCAAAAGTTATGTGAACTTCATTTCCATCCAACAAATCCAGAAGCAAGGATTGATCCGGGGAAACTACATCGCGTTACACAGAATGACATTTGGACAATGTGGAAAATAGAGTTAGCGGTGATTAAATCTGGATTACGTCCGAATCAATATCCTAGAATATGGTTTGTCGTGAGTGGAGCGACTATTGCCTTTCTTTGTATTATTGATCATATAAAAAATTATAAAGATAGTGAAATGGACCGATTGGCACTTTCAAGAGCCACAGATTTATTTTGAATTATGAACTAATAAATATGAAAAAACAATCAAAAGATAAAGTTGTGGCAATTTTTGAAGGCAAAAAAATTTAGCCAAAAATTATGATTGATTCATTATTTAATTTAAACGCTTCATTGACTGCTCAAAGTCCGGCTTTGCTTTTGATGGTGCTTTGGGTTTTGCCGTGGAAAGGCGTGGCATTATGGAAAGCGTCTAAAAACAACCACAAAAAGTGGTTTATCGCCTTGCTTATTTTAAACACTTTAGCTATTTTAGAGATAGTATATATTTTTTGGTTTTCTAAACAAAAATCAAAAGAACAAGAAGTTAAATAAATTTATGGATTTTTACGGAATTAAAATTATTTGTATTTTAATAGCTGCTTTTCTTTCCAACAGATTTTTGAGAGTTTTCATTGAAAGAATAATTAAAAAAAGAATTGGAGACAAAATTAAAGCAATCCAAAGGAAAAGAGTAGAAACTTTAACCGGTATTTTAGGAACAACTTTAAAATTTACAATCTGGATTACAGCTTTCTTGATGATTTTGCCAGAATTTGGAATAAATATCGCCCCAATTTTAGCCGGGGCGGGTTTGATAGGATTGGCGGTAGGCATGGCTTCCAAAGACATAATTTCTTCTTTTATCTCCGGCTTTTTTATAATTTTAGAAGACCAATATAATATCGGAGACAGGGTGAAGATTGCCGGGATTGAAGGAGAGGTAAAAGAAATTACTTTGAGAAAAACAATTATTAAAGATGAAAAAGGCGTTTTTCATTTCATTCCTAATAATCAAGTAAAAACAGTGTCTAAAAAAATTAATTAGTATGCTTTTTTAAAATTTCATAATAAACTTTTTCATAATTATCAACCATTTTTTCAATGGTAAAGTTTTCTTCTACATGTTTGCGGCAATTATACCGCATTTTTTTATACTCGGTTTCCGGCATCTGATAGATTTTTTTTACTGCTTGTACCATTGAATTCAAATTATTCGGTTTGCATATAAAGCCGGTTATTCCATCTTTAATTATTTCCGGCACACTGCCGCGATTAAAAGCAATTACCGGCGTCCCGCAAGCCATAGCTTCAATCATCACTAATCCAAATGGTTCGTTCCATTGAATAGGAATGAGAAGAACTTTTGCTTTAGAATAAGCTCTAAACCATTCCGGAGAATATTTCTTAACCATACCGTGGTAAGAAATTTTTTTATTAGTAAAAGGTAAAATAGATTTTTTCAGATAATTTTTTTCTCCGGGACCATAAATATTAAGATTAACTTTGGCTCTTTGGGCGGTTTTAATCGCAAATTCTATTCCTTTCTCTTTGGAAATTCTGTTCATAAAAAGACAATAATCTTGCGGTGTTTGGTTAAAAGGATAATCATCAACATTAACTCCGTGATAGATAGTAGAAATATAATTAATGTCTGGGAAAGTTTTTCTTTGGGAGTTGGAAATTGATATAAGATTAGATTGTTTGAAAAAATTCATTAACGGTTTAAAAGAAGGTATAAAATTTTCGTGTATTGTAAAAATTACAGGGCATTTGGCAAATTTAATAAAAGGCTCGCCAAAGATTACTCTGCCAACATGAAGATGGATTAGGTCATACTTGTCAGAGTTATTAATTAATTCACTGATATAAGTTATTCTGTAAGCAATATGTAAATCTTTTACCCATTCTTCAGATTGATAGGCGTAATCAAGTTTATGCGGCGGTAAGCCCAAATCAATTATTTTTGCCCCTTTCATTGCTGATCCTTTTGATGCGTAAATGGTAATATCGTGGCCTTTTTTTACCATTCCTTTAGCAATATCAAGCATTACGCCGGCATTAGCCGCAATAATGTTTTTCGGAGGCGGGAAAATGGTTCTATTTGAGCAATAATAAGCAATTTTTAGCTTTTGTTTCATAATAATTCTTGGTATAGTTTTGCTATTTCAGCAGAAACTTTTTTCCAACCGTAATTTTCTTTTACCATTTCTTCAGCATTTTTAATTAATTTATTTTTCAGCTTTTTGTTTGTAAAGAGTTCCACAATTTTATTTGCAAGAATTCTATGGTTTCCCGGCGGAAAGAGAAGCCCTGTCTTTCTGTTTTGCACTACATAAGAAAGTCCTCCGACATTTGAAGCGATAACCGGCACGCCGCAACGCATTGCTTCTAATGTAGTCATGCCAAATGGTTCATAATAGGGAGGGGTTATAAAAATATTGCTGGATGAATAATAATAACGAAGTTTTTTTTGATCCTTTCTTCCTAAAAATAGAACTTTTTCTTCAATTCCTAATTCTTTAGTTATGTCTTTTAAGCGGTTTATTTCTTGTTTGTCAGATTTGTCTCCTTTTTTGCCGATTTTTCCTCCAATGACCATTATCTTTAGATTTTTTCTTAACGCGTACAACTTTTTCAGAACTAAAGGAAAAGCTTGAATTATTATTTCAATTCCTTTACGCCACTCTATGCGTCCAACATATATGATAATTTTGTCTTTTCTGGAAAAGTTATTAATGTAATTTCTAGCATTTTCAAAATTTATTTTTCTAAAACGTTTTAAATTAACGCCGCAAGGAATGATTTTTATCTTATCTTCCAAATCAAAATCGTAATAACGCATAATATCTCTCTTTTCAGGAGGACTGGTAGCAATTATTCTATCAGTTGTATTCATGATTTCTTTTTCAGCCCTTAATCGTTTCTCAGATTGTTCAACATCAATCTCTTTTTCAAATTTTTCTAAGGTGCGATGGCGAATATGACCCAATGAATGAAAGGTTTCTACCATAGGAATATTGAGTATCCTTTTAATTTGAGCGGCTACCCATCCGCCTAAATAATAATTCCCATGAACCATGCTATAATTGAGCTTATTTTCTTCTTTATAAGCAAGAAAATTACCAAGAAATTCTGGTAATTTTTCAAATAGTTTATCTCTCGCTATGGAATAGCGAGGACCTGCTTTTATGTATATAATGTTTACGTTTTTTCCATAATTTCTAACCATTTTTCTTCTTTTTCTGGTTAATCTGGTAAAGATATCAACCGCCCAGCCCATTTTCCCTAAAGATTTACTTAACTCGGAAACATAAACATTTTGTCCTCCCGTATAATGTCCTCCTAATTTAGCCGAAGGATCAGAATGAACGCTAATTATTGCTATTCTTTTACGATTGTTATTTTTTTTGTGATTTTCTTTTTTATTGCTCATTTTTTTAAAACAGGGTTAAGAAGAGTGGTATTTTAGAGTAAGCCGAAATACATAAAGATATTCCTTAGCTGATTTTTCCCAGGAAAAATCTTTTTCCATTGCTCTTTTTATCATTCGTTTCCAGGAATCTTTAAATCCAAAAGACGCGTAAGCTTTGGTTATTGTCATTAGCAGAGCTGAAGCATCATATTTTTCAAAAACAAAGCCAATTCCCTGATTTTTTTCCGGCAAAAAGTCCTTTACTGTGTCTGCCAAACCGCCGATTTTTCTGACTATGGGAATAGAGCCGTATCTGGCAGCCTGCATCTGGGTTAAGCCGCAGGCATCAGATCTTGAAGGCATTAAAAAAGCGTCTGAACCGGCAAAAACAAGATGTGGCAAAATAGTGTCAAACTCAAAATTATAAGCAATCTTTTTCGGATATCTTTCCGCCTTTTTTTTAATTAACTCTTTGTACCGGGGTTCACCGTCTCCGACAAAAACCATTTGCAAGGCAAGGTTTTTTAAAAGAGGCGTTATTATTTTTTCCAATAAGTCAAATCCTTTTTCTTCGCTTAAACGGGAAACCATGCCGATAAGAAATATATTTTCATTTTCAGGGAGCCCGAAATGTTTTTGAAGATAGACCTTGTTTTCTTTTTTCTTTTCAACCATTAAGGAACTATAATTAACAGGAACATAAGGACTTGTCTTTGGGTCATAATAAGAATAGTCAATTCCGTTAAGGATGCCGAAAAGACGGTTTCTTTTTTCTTTAAACAGGTTTTCCAAACCTTCGCCGTATTCTTTAGTCTGGATTTCTTGGGCATGAGTGGGAGAAACAGTAATCATTGTATCGCTGTAAAGAATTCCCCGTAAAAGCCAATTAAGCTTTTCCAGGCGGGGATTAAAAAAATCAGGAATTGGTTCGTGTCCTGAATCCTTTTCTGATTCCTGTAGGAATTTAAAATCCTGCATTCCTTGATAAAGAATACAGTGCATAGAAAAAGCACTTGCTATCTTGGATAAAACAGGGTCTTCTTTATAAGTAGTTCTTAAATAATTGGGAATAAGACCTGTCCGCCAGTTGCAGGGAACAATTATATCCGGAATCCATTTTGAATGTTTTAGAAATTCTAAAACCCCTCGGCAGAGAAGTGCCCATCTAATTTGGTCATCAGAGTATCCGTGAATGTTAGCCCTTTTTCCGTAATATTCTTCATTTTCCAAAAAATAAGCAGGGACTGATTCTTCGCCTGAATATTTTTTAACATTACAAACTAAAAAAGGAGTTTTTTCAGAATCAGTAGGAACTTTTAAGTCCTTTATTTCTGTTTCTAATTTATATTTTTTGTCTATGCTTTGATAATATGGGAGTATTATTCTTACATCCTGGCCGAGATTTCTCAGCGCCAAAGGAAGCGAAGCCATTACATCAGCTGTTCCGCTGTCTTTGGCAAAAGGCGTTGCTGATGTGCCGGCAAATAAAATTTTAAGTTCTTTTTTAACTATTTTTTTAGTAATTTTTTTGAATTTAAAAAAATCAAGCATAATTTTTAAAATATTTTTTAAATCCCGCTAAAAGCGGGATATACTCTATTGTATCTTTACCGGAGTTGTTATGTCAACCCCGTAGTGAAAATTGGACAAAGATTTCTGAAAGAAATCTTAATTGCGTAGCTAGTCCAATTTCTACTACGGGGTCAAGCAAAAAATTGATTTTTTTCCGAAAAAGTGGTAAAATTTTAATGATTTATGATAAATTCTCCAATTGACGAAATTAAAACTAGATTGGATGTGGTGGAAGTAATCGGCTCTTATATTAAACTGCAAAAAGTCGGGATAAATTACCGGGCAATTTGTCCTTTTCATTCGGAAAAAAAACCTTCTTTTTTTGTTTCGCCACAGCGCCAGATGTGGCACTGTTTCGGAGCCTGCGGCGAGGGCGGAGATATTTTCAAATTCGTGATGAAAATAGAGGGAGTGGAATTCGGCGACGCTTTGAAAATTTTAGCGCAAAAAGCGGGAGTGGAATTAAAAAGGCAGGATCCGAAACTGCTCAGCGAAAGACAACGACTTTACGAAATTTGCGAACTTACCGCAAGATTTTTTGAAAAACAGCTTGAATCAAAATCTGGCGAAGAAGTTAAAAAATATCTTGCAAAAAGAGGAATTTCCGAGCAAAGTATAAAAAAATGGAGAATCGGATATTCGCCTGATGTTTGGCAGGGCTTGTCTGATTTTCTTGTTTCTGATGGATATAAAAGAGAAGAAATTGAGAGAGCCGGCTTAGCGATAAAATCTGAAAAAGGATTAAGCGCTTTTTATGACCGGTTTCGCGGCAGGATTATTTTTCCTATTTTTGATTTGAATTCCCAGGTAATTGGTTTTACCGGAAGGATTTTTGGACAGAAAGCAAAAGAAGAAGTTGCAAAATATGTGAATACTCCAAATACTTTGCTTTACGACAAAAGCAGAATTCTTTATGGATTAGATAAAGCAAAAATAGCGATTAGAAAAGAAAATCAATGTATTTTAGTGGAAGGGCAGACAGATGTTATTATGGTTTCCCAAGCAGGGTTTGAAAATGTGGTCGCTACTTCCGGCACTGCTTTGACAGACGAGCAGTTGAGAATCTTAAAACGATACTCTAATAATTTGCTTTTGTCTTTTGATATGGATATTGCCGGAGACGCGGCAACCAAGAGGGGAATTGATTTAGCCCAAACCAGGGAGTTTGGCATAAAAGTAATAACTATGCCAGAGGGTAAAGACCCGGCAGACATTGTTTTTCAAAATCCCCAGCAATGGAAGAAATTAGTTGACAAGGCAAAATCAATTTACGAGTTTTATTTTGATACCGCTTTTTTGCGATTTAATCCCAAGACATTAGACGGAAAAAAAGAAATAGCGAGAAATCTTTTGCCCGCGCTAAAAAGAATTCCCAATAAAATAGAGCAATCTTTTTGGGTTCAGCGATTAGCTCAGAAATTGGAAGTTAAAGAAAAAGATATTGAAGAGGAAATGAGAAAAGCGTCCGCGAGTGGTGGTTGGCGGGGTCAGATCCCGACACAATTGGCGGGGTCTGACCCCGACAGTTCCGGCCGGAATCCAAAATCCCGCAAAGAGAAAATAGAAGAAAGGATTATTTCTTTAATCTTGAAATCCAAACAAAGCATAGACCTTGTTGAGAAAAACTTACTTTCTTTTTTTTCTCAACAAGCGCAGGAAATTTTGATTAGATTAAAAAAAGGCAAAAAAATGAACTCAGAGTTTTTTAACGAGCTTTCTTTGAAATCTGAAAATGAGGAAATAGAAAAAAAAGAAATAATTCCGGAGATAAAATGCTGTCTGCTGGAATTGCGGTCTTTGAAAATTAAAAATAAATTAGACCAGATTTCACAGGAAATTAAAAAAGCGGAACAGGAAAAAAATATAAAAAAAACTGAAAATTTAAGCCAGGAATTTAATCTTTTATCTAAAGAATTAAAATGAAAAAGAAAAAAGTAAAAAAAATCAAAAAACCTATTTTGTCAAAAGAATTACAGCAATTAATTGACAAAGGCAAACAGCGCGGCTTTGTTACTTTTTCAGAAATTTTATATTTTTTTCCGGATATAGAAAAAAACATCAATCGGTTGGAAAAACTTTACGATGACTTGGAAAAACAAGAAATTGAAATAAAAGAAGCCAAAGAATTTTTGGAAATTCCAAAAGAGACAGAAAAAAAGTTAAAAGTTTCCAGGGCGAAAATTGACCCTATCCAAATGTATTTGAAAGAAATCGGCTCTTATTCTTTTATTACCGCAAATCAGGAAAAAGAATTGTCCAAGAAAATTGAAAAAGGCGACGAAACAGCAAAAAACAAATTAATGAAAGCGAATTTGCGGTTAGTGGTTTCCATTGCCAAAAGATATATTGGCCGTTCTCCTAATTTGACCTTACTTGATTTGATTCAGGAAGGCAATATCGGCTTGCGGAGAGCGGTAGAGAAATTTGACTGGAGAAGAGGTTATAAATTTTCTACTTACGCTACCTGGTGGATTCGCCAGGCAATCACCAGAGCGCTGGCTGACCAATCCAGAACAATCAGAATTCCTGTTCATATGGTGGAGACCATTTCAAAATATACTCAGACGAGAAGGCGGCTTTTGCAGGATTTGGGCAGAGAGCCTCTGCCTGAGGAAATCGCGGCTGAAATGGAGCTTGAAGTGGAAAAAGTCCGCCACATTCAGAAAATTTCACAGGAAACCATTTCTCTGGAAACGCCGGTAGGGGACGATGAAGAAGACAGTGTTTTGTCTGAATTTGTAAAAGATGAAAAAATAATTTCTCCTTCTTTGGAAGCTGGCAGAACTTTGCTTAAAGAACGGTTAAAAGAAATTTTAATTGATTTAACTCCGCGCGAGCAAAAGATATTAGAGATGAGATTTGGCTTAAAAGATGGAATTACACATACTTTGGAAGAAGTGGGGCAGGTATTCGGCGTGACACGGGAAAGAATTCGCCAGATTGAAGCCAAATCCCTGGAAAGAATCCGCGAACACGAAAAACTAAAAAAACTAAAAGGATATTGATTTATTATCAATAATCATTTATCATTAATTATTATTCCGCGGTGGCGCAATGGTAGCGCGAGAGACTGTTAATCCCTAGGTTGTAGGTTCGAATCCTACCCGCGGAGCAAAGTGGCGAAAGCAGGGGATAGCCCCCTGCTTTTTGTTTTTGTTTTGCTTTTTTAGAAATCGTAAATTATCAAAAACGGCAGAAACTTCCATACTACGTAGTATGGAAGTTTCTGTTCAAATGCGAAATGATTGAAAAAAAGCGAAAAATGAGGTAAATTAAACCAAAGCGGGTTAGAAAAACAAAACTATGACAAACCAAAAATTTAATAAAGGTGAAATTGTAATTTATCAAACCTCTAAAAAAGAGGTTGAGTTAAAAGTGCGGCTGGAAAAAGAAACAGTATGGTTAACACAGGCGCAGATTGCCTTGCTTTTTGGTACGCAAAGGCCGGCAATTACTAAACATTTAAACAATATTTTTAAATCCAGAGAATTAGATAAAAATTCAGTTAGTTCCATTTTGGAACATGCTGCCACAGATGGGAAAATATACAAAACCCAATTTTATAATTTAGACACAATTATCTCTATTGGTTATAGAGTTAATTCTAAACGCGCTACGCAATTTAGAATCTGGGCGACAAAAACTTTAAAAGACCATTTAATTAAGGGTT
>JAGMAB010000030.1 GCA_023131055.1 Candidatus Parcubacteria bacterium
TTGAACTGCACTCGCAAAAACTATGAAAAGTGGCAGTGACTGATTTGTCAGTATCCATAGTAATAGTTAAGGGATTATCAGTTTCATGGCCAACAGGAACATCGCCAGACCAATCAACAAAGTATGAACCAACGTCATGCGTGGCTGTTAAAACAACTGTGCTGTCAGCTAAATAGTTTTCCACACAACCAACTGGATCGTCTAAAGGATTGGTTCTACAATTAATGCCTGTATCAGTAACTGTTCCTGCACCGGTACCAATAACATCAACAGAAAGAGTATGGGTAGAAACACCAGTCGCTGTGCAGCAGACCTTGGTTGAGTAGGCGCCAATGCCTGAGCATTTTGCTACATGCGCGTTGGTATCACTGGAAATTGATACTAAGCAAACACGATCCGCTGAACAACTATTTTGCTCATACTGACAACTCACTGAACCGCTATTTACTGATAGACAAACATCATTACCTGTATAATTTGCTGGCGAGATATTATTTTGTTCAACATGGGCATTGCTTGCGCCTGACAATCTTAAAACAACCGCCTTATTGGAGGCAGTACAATCATTTCCATCTATTCCAGTACAGCATACTTTCCAATTATAACCGCTTTGTCCTGGTTTTTGGGCATGAGCATTGTAATCCGAACTCATCTTAAAAACCGTAGTCCCGCTGCAAACACCGTCAGTAACCGTACAACTCAAAGTAGCAAAAACAAAATCAGCCCAAATAAAAATTGAGAGAAAAACCAAACAAAATACAAAAATTAGTTTTCTCATTAAAAGCGAAAACTTAATTTACAAAAAATTACCCTATTAAAAAATTAGGGTAATATATGAATGAAATTCACGCTATTGAATTCGGTCTTGCCGGCAATATTCTCATTGGTCTTGATAAAAATATTATCTCCTTCCTGAAAATCAGACAGGGCTATCTCGGTCTGTTCAGCAACAAGAGGAACATCTTTAGGAGGATTGGCAGGGTCAAAAGGAAGTTCTAATTTAATCAATTTTGTGGTATCTGAAATAACAACTTTTACTTCTGTTTCTTGATTTCTCGGTTTTACCATTAAAAAATTATTTTCAGCGGAAACGCTTGAAACTTTGCCTGACAAGCTAAACACTTGTTCAACTGGTTTTTTGACTTCATCTCCCACCGGAGTAATTTCTTTATCAGTAGGAACTTTTTCCGCGGGAGAAATACTTAAACTGATAATCCAGACAAGGATTAAGACCACGACAACACCTAA
Source organism: Candidatus Parcubacteria bacterium (assembly GCA_023131055.1). Lineage (GTDB taxonomy): Bacteria > Patescibacteriota > Minisyncoccia > Minisyncoccales > JAGMAB01 > JAGMAB01. The sequence continues at coordinate 1,249 of JAGMAB010000030.1, forward strand.
AATAATAATTTGATTTTTTTTCATTTTCTTAAAAAAGTTTTTAAAAACAACCGACCTTTGAATTACACATATTTAATATATCATACCATTATTTTTGAAAATACAACCTGTGGAAAAAAATTGGTCACAACATCCAGCGATCGCTGGATATTGTGACCAATCTAAATTTACTAATTACTAAAATTTACTTTTTTGTCCTTATTACCTTGTCAATAATTCCATATTCTTTTGCTTCGTCAGCAGACAAATAAAAATCCCTGTCAGTGTCTTTTTCTAATTTTGACATCGGCTGTCCCGTATGCTTGGCTAAAATTTTATTCAACTTTTCTTTAATTTTAATAATCTGTCTGGCGGTAATTTCAATCTCCACCGCTTGTCCGCTCACGCCGCCCGCCACCTGATGAAGCATGACCTCTGAATTAGGCAAAGCGTATCTTTTGCCTTTTGCTCCGGCCGCGAGCAAAGTCGCTCCCATAGAACCGGCCATGCCGATACAAACCGTGGAAATATCCGGCTTAACATACTGCATAGTATCGTAAATCGCCAGCCCCGCGGTAACAGAACCGCCCGGAGTATTAATATAAAGCTGTATGTCCTGTTTCGGGTCTTTGGAAGCCAAAAATAAAAACTGGGCAATAATTGAATTTGCCGAAACATCGCTGATAATTCCGGACAAGAGAATTATCCTGTCTTTCAAAAGACGGGAATAAATATCATAAGCCCGCTCACCGAATTGCGATTTTTCAATTACGGTTGGAATTAAAACCATGTTTTTGAACTTTTTAGTGAAAAATATGAAAACAGAATTCTCTGACAAAGTCAGAAATTCTTGTTTTTATATTTTTCAATTGCTTTGTTAATTATTTCTTTGGCTTTTTCTTTGCCCTCAAAGCCCTCAACCTTTACATATTTGTGTTTTTCCGGTTCCAGTTTTTTGTAATCTTCAAAAAAAACTTTAATTTCTTTTTTCAAATGTTCTTCCAAATCATTTATGTCCTGAATTTCCTTAAACCGCGGGTCAACTTTTTCTATTGGCACCGCAATAATTTTATTATCCGTACCATCTTCATCTTTCATTAAAAAAACTCCGATTGGCCTTGCTTTCACGACACAGCCGGGAACGCAAGGATAAGTAGTCAATAAAAGAACATCCAGCGCGTCTCCATCTTCTGACGCGGTTTGAGGAACAAATCCGTAATCGCAGGGATAAAACATTGGCGAATAAAACGCCCTGTCTAATTCTAAATATCCCTTTTTCTCGTTATATTCGTATTTATTAGTACAGAATTTTGGAATTTCCACTACTACATTAATTTGTTCCGGTGGATTTTCGCCTGCGAGCAATTCTTTGAATAAATTTGTCATATTTTTTTGCTTTTTGTTTTTTTGCTTTTCGTCGGCTTTTTTACTACTTTTTTCTTTTCCTTTTTTACCTCTTTTATTTGTTCCTCAGGGCTTCGCACATCAATTTTCCAACCGGTAAGTTTTGCCGCTAATCTGACATTTTGTCCCTCTTTGCCAATAGCCAAGGATAATTGGTCTTCCGCCACAATCGCCAACGCTTTGTTTTTCGGCAGTTGTTTTACTTCCAGCACTTTTGCCGGAGAAAGAGAATTAGCAATGTATTTTTCCGGGTCGTCGGAATAAGCGATAATATCAATTTTTTCTCCGCCTAATTCATTGATTACCGACATTACCCTGGTTCCTTTCTGTCCTACCGCAGACCCGATCGGATCAATTTCTTTTTTATCCGAAGCAACGGCAATTTTGGTCCTTGAACCCGGTTCGCGGGCAATGGATTTTATCTGAACCTGTCCTGAAGAAATTTCTGGCACTTCCAGTTCAAACAGTTTTGAGACCAATTTTGGATAAGCCCTTGACAAGAAAACCGCAGGACCCTTGGCAATTTGTTCCACTTTCAAAACATAAACTTTTAATCTCTGGCCCGGGCGATAAAATTCTCCTGGCACTTGCTCTTCTCTCGGCAAAATTCCCAATGTTTTGCCAATGTCAAGAAAAACATTTCTGCCTTCAATACGCTGGACAATTCCGGAAATAATCTCTCCTTGTTTTGATTTATATTCTTCAGAAATACTTTCTCTTTCCGCTTCGCGAATTTTTTGGATTATTACTTGTTTGGCTGTCTGCGCCGCTATCCTGCCATAATCTTTTTTTGACTCCAAAACAATGTTTAATTCCTTGCCGGGTTTTATCTTTGCATTAATTTTCTTTGCCTCGTCATACATAATATGCTTTTCGGGATTAAACCGAATTTTCTCCGGCTCTTCTTTATTTTCTGTTTTCAATTTTTCCAATTCCTCATCAGAATAAATCATTTTCTTGTCAACCACTAATTTAACCTGCCAAAACTTAACCTTGCCTGATTCTGGTTCAAGTTTGGCTTTAATGAGCTGTCCTTTTTCTCCATAGTCCTTTTTATAAGCGGCGGCAATTGCGGTTTCAATGCTGTCCAAAACCTTTTCTAAAGAAATGCTTTTTTCTTCAGCAATCTGCGCAATAGCTGATGTAAAAGTTTTTATATCCATAGTAATAAAAGTGTCCGTTTGCCACGGACTATTTTTATAATATCAGAATTTATTTCTTTGTCAACCGACTAATTATCCTTTTAATCCTGAAATCAAAACAGGGTTTATCATTGTCAAAAATTAAACGATTCCTGATGAGTTGTTTTTTCTTGAAAGACAAATCGCTCATCGGGCTTAAGCGTTTAAAAAAAATCGGAATTAAACACAACAAAGTAAAAACTCCAATAATTTCAAATAAGCCGAAATACACTGATAAAATTACAGATGAAAATAAAAACAGAATTGTGGCAACAGAAGCGTTCCAAATAAGAGCCAAAACAACAAAAGGAATTAAACAAAAACTCAAAATCTGCG
>JAGMAB010000031.1 GCA_023131055.1 Candidatus Parcubacteria bacterium
TATCATATCATATGAACCAGTACATAGATTTGACATTTTTTTTGTTTTTAGTATAATAAAACAAAGGTAAAAAAAATGTTTGAAAGAGAAAGAGAAAGAGAAAAGGAAAAAGCAAAAAAACAAAACGACTTAGCTATAACAATAGCGAAACTTAGACCAATAGGAGTAGAAAGATACATTGGAACAGAAAAAAGGCAAGAAAAAATTATTCAGTTGGAAAAGTTAGAAAAGAAAGCCGAGAGAGAAAAATACGAAATAAGTTCTGATACAGGGACAGCATTACAGCTCATTTTCAACGATTAAGCGCCAAATAAAGAGGTCTTTATTTATACCTCTTTCTTTTTTTTGTAAATTTTTGTATGATGAAGATACTATGAAAAATATCGCTAAATTAATTGACCATACTAATATTAAGAAAGGCGCGACTGCCAAGGATATTAAAAAAACTTGTGATGAGGCGAAAGAGTATGGTTTTCGCAGTGTTTGTATAAATCCAGAATGGGTGAAATTAGTAAAAAAAGAACTCACAGACACAAATATAAAAGTGGTAGTTTTAATTGACCCGCCAATGGGTCAGAGTTCACATTTGCATAGGTGTCATTTATGTAATATAGCAAAAAGACACGGCGCAGATGAATTAGACATAGTAATGAATATTATTGACTTGAAATATGAAAGATATAATAATATCTTAAAGGACTTAAAAAAACTTTGTAAAATTCTGCCAACAAAAGTAATTATTGGTTCTGGTTATTTAACTGATGAGGAAATTATTAAGGCGGCAGAAATTACAAAAAAAGCTGGAGCTTTTTGCGTCAAAACCGCTACGGAAAAAGATCCATTAGAAAATAGGGAATTAAAAGAAAAAGCAAGGCATTTAAAAATAATGAGAAAAGCAGCTCCCAAACTTTTAATAAAAGCTGCCGGCAAAATCAAGAATTTGAAGGATTTGAAAATGATGACTAAAGCTGGAGCAAATATTATCGGCGCAAGTTCGGGAGTAAAAATAATGAAAGAGATTAGAAAATAATTATATGGCTTATTTTCCCACAATTGGCCTGGAAATTCACGCGGAGTTGAAAACTAAAAGCAAGATGTTCTGTTCCTGCGCTAATAATCCTGATGAAAAGAAGGCAAACATTAATATCTGTCCTATATGTACTGCCCAGCCCGGAACTCTTCCAGTAATAAATAAAGAAGCAGTAAGAAAAGTAATAAAAACCGGTTTGGCGCTAAATTGCCGTATCTCTGAACATTCAAAATTTGACAGAAAAAATTATTTTTATCCCGACCTTCCAAAAGCTTATCAGATTAGCCAGTATTATTTGCCTTTTTGCCAAAATGGTTATTTGAAAATTAATAACAGAAAAATACGCATAAGAGAAATACATCTTGAAGAAGATACCGGCAAATTAATACATCCTCAAGGCGCTGATTATAGTTTGGTGGATTTTAATCGGGCTGGAATTCCTTTAATGGAATTAGTTACCGAGCCGGATATTCATTCGGCAAAAGAGGCAAAAAAATTTGCCGAAGAATTACGATTAATTTTTAGATATTTGGATGTTTCTGACGCGAATATGGAAAAAGGACAAATGCGATGCGAGGTTAATATTTCATTGAATAAAGACCCTAAAAAATTAGGCGTGAAAGTAGAAATTAAAAACCTTAATTCTTTTAGGGCAGTAGAGAAGGGGATTGATTATGAAATTGAAAGGCAAACAAAAATGTTAGAATCTCGTAAAAAAATTATCCAGGAAACGCGCGGCTGGAACAATGTTAAAGAAATAACTTTTTCTCAAAGAGAAAAAGAAGAAGCGCATGATTATCGTTATTTTCCCGAACCAGACCTGCCGATGATAAAAATATTAACAAGGTAAAAAACAATATTATGGACATAGATATTAACAAAATTAAAAGCGAAATATCTGAATTGCCAGAGGCAAAAAGAGAAAGGTTTAAGCAAGAGTATAATTTATTAGAAAAAGAAATTGAGGTTTTTGTTCAAAATAAAGAATTAAGCCATTATTTTGAAAAAGCAATGTCAGAATTAAGGAATTGGGTAAAAGAAGCGGATATAAAAACAAAAGTTGAACAGGATGAATTTCTAAAATTGGCTAAGCTTTGTTCAAATTATATGCTCACGGATTTGCAGGGATTGTTAAAACAGAGTTCGGTTAAAAGCAAGGATTTTAAAATTACTCCGGAAAATTTTGCCGAGTTCATCACTTTAATTTATCAGGGGAAAATATCGTCCAAGCTCGCTAAAACCCTTCTTCAGGAAATGTTTTCTACAGGAGCCGACCCTTCTCATATTATTAAAGAAAAGGGATTGGTTCAAATAACAGATACGGTTCAGGTTGAAAAAATTGTGGAACAAGTGATTTCAAAAAATTCAAAAACAGTCGCGGATTTTAAAAAAGGAAAAGAAAACGCGCTTCAGTTTTTAATAGGGCAGGTTATGGCTCAAAGCAGGGGGAAAGCAAACCCGGAAATTGTAAATAAAATCTTAAAAAAGAAACTGTCTGGTTAATTTTTTTGCCTGTTGATAATTTTTAACCCAAAGAATTTTCTTGTCTTTTTTAAACCAGGTCATTTGGCGTCTGGCAAATTGTAAAGTATGCAGAATTATTTCTTCTTGGGACGATTCTTGATAGCCAATTGTTTGAAGACAAGGAACTTGTCCGTATTTTTTAACCAGACCCTTAACTTCATTTTCTAATCCCATTTTGAACATCTTTTTTATGCGTTTTTCTACGCTTTTTTTTATTTCCTCTTTAGATTTTTTTATGCCTATTTCTAAAACATTAAAAAGAGGTTTTCCTTTGCTTTTTTGTTCTGAAAATGGTTTTCCGGTTATCTGACAAACTTCAATTGCCCGAATTAACCTTCTTTTGTTGTATTTTTCAATTTCTTTTATTCCTTTCGGGTCTAATTTTTTATAAAGACAAAAAAGTTCTTTGGCTGATTTTTGTTCCAGTTTTTTTCTTAATTTTTTATTTGGCGCTGCTTTTGGAAAATCAATGTTATCAACTATTGTTTGAATATAAAGTCCTGTTCCGCCCGTTAAAAACGGTATTTTTTTTCTTTTTTGAATATCTTTAATTATTTTGATTGCTTTTTGTTTAAAAATCGCGGCATTAAATTCTTTGTTTGGTTTAATAATATCAATTAAATGGTGGGGGATACCCTCCATTTCTTTTTTGGTTATTTTAGCGGTTCCAATATTCATTTCTTTATAAACCTGCCTTGAATCAGCGGAAACAATCTCTCCATTGAATTGTTTAGCAAGTTTTACCGCTATTTTGCTTTTTCCACACGCAGTTTGCCCTAAAATAACAACAAGTTTTCCTTTCTGATTTTTAACCGGGTTTAGGATTTCTGTTAAAGTTTTTTGTCTTCTTCTTTTTTCCTTTGGCGATACATTATCTTTCATTTGAAAAGCAGCGGTTCCCGGCCGCGGAGAGTATTTGGAAATGT
>JAGMAB010000032.1 GCA_023131055.1 Candidatus Parcubacteria bacterium
CAAAGATTGAATTAAGATAATTAATCGGGCTGATTATTTTCAATTCTATCCAAGGTTCTAAAATTTCTTTAATTTCCGAAGCGCAAGGCAAGTCGCTTGCTGAATAAATCAGGGTTTCCTGATTTTTTTGATTAATAATTTTTAAAACAACCGAAGGAGTAGAAATTATCAGGTCTAATCCTGATTCCCGGTAAAGCCGTTCTGAAACAATTTCAGCGTGCAAAGACCCCAAAAATCCGCAACGAAAACCTCTTCCCAGCATTTCTTTTCTTTCCGGTTCAAAAAATAAAGAAGCGTCATTTAGTTTCAATTTAACAAGACCTTCTTTTAATAATTGATAGTCATTCGGGTCTGTTGGATAAAAACTGGCAAAAACCATTGGCTTCGGTTCAAGATAGCCGGGCAGCGGCTCCACGAGATTATTTATCATTAATAACTTATCACTGATAATCGTGTCCCCTATTTTTATTTTTTCAGGTTTTTTAATGCCCGTGGCAATATAACCTATTTCTCCGGCTTTTAATTCTTTCTTTGGAAACAATTCCGGTTTAAAAACTCCGACCTCTTTTACCTTTTCACCGCTTTTGCTTGCCATTAGATAAAAATTCTGCGCTGTTTCAATTTTACCGTCCATAACTCTAACATAAGCGATTATTCCTTTAAAGGCATCGTATTTTGAATCAAAAATTAAAGCCCTTAATGGTTTTTCCTGATTGGTTTCAGGGCCCGGAATTTTTTTAATTACGGTTTCTAAAAGCTCTTTGATATTAGTGCCGCATTTAGCTGAAATTGAAAGAACTTCCTCCTCGGAAATGTTTAATAAATTAGCTATTTCTTGTTTTGTTTTTTCAATTCTCGCTTCAGGAGAATCAATTTTATTAATAACCGGAATAATTACCAAATTCTGGGCTTTGGCAAGTTCCAAATTAGAGATTGTTTGGGCTTGAATTCCTTGAGTTGCGTCAACTAAAATTATTGCTCCTTCTACTGCGGCTAAAGAGCGAGAGACCTCATAAGAAAAATCTACATGGCCCGGAGTATCAATCAGGTTCAGAATATATCCATTATATTCCATACGGCAGGGCTGCATTTTGATGGTAATCCCCTTTTCTCTTTCCAAGTCCATTGAGTCCAGGAATTGCGGCTTCATTTTATCTTTAGGAATAGTTCCTGTGAGTTCCAGAAACCGGTCTGCCAAAGTAGATTTTCCATGGTCAATATGAGAGATAATAACAAAATTACGAATTTGATTTTCCATTTCTGGAGCCTAGGAGAGGACTCGAACCCCCAAACCTTCGCTTTACAAAAGCGCTGCTCTACCAATTGAGCTACCCAGGCATAAAATTTATCTTTTCTTGGTTGATTTAAATGATTTGAGAATTTTTTCCCAATAATTGTCGTCTTGCTGAAATTTCTTTTTTTGCGATTTTTCTCTTAATTTTTGAAGCCAATTATATGTTTTATGGTCGGTTTTTAATGTTAAAATTCTAATTCGCGAAAGCAGTTTTTGTAAAAAGAGTTTTGATTGAATTTTAATTTTATTTCTTTTTTTTTGGGGTTGTTCAACAACTTTTGGCAGTTTAGCTAAAACAGGAATTTTTTGAAACAAAATTATGAGCATGCCTAAAAGAGAAAAGAGAAAAACAATTTGAACTATAAATTCAAAGTTCATAACGCGCAAAGTTTTTTAGAGTAATATTTTCGCCTGATTTAGCAATGTATTCTTCCAATAAATTTTTAATTGTTTTTTTCTCGTCTTTTATCCAGGATTGCTCTAAAATAGTTTTTTCTCCTCTGTAAGCCGCTATTTGCAAACATAATTCATGGGCTAAATTTTGGAAATCCTGGCTTTTGGAAACAAAATCCGTTTCACAGTTTATTTCTAAAAGAACCCCGATTTTTTTATTCGGATGAATATAACTTACAATTATGCCTTGATTTGTGTCTCTGGATGATTTTTTCTCGGCTAATTCCTTGCCTCGTTTTTTCAAGACATCTTTTGCTTTTTCCAAATTACCCTTGCTTTGTTCCAACGCTTTCTTGCATTCCATATACGAAACATCGGTTTCATGCCTTAATTGTTTGATTTTTTCAATGTTTAGCATTTATTTTTTAGGTTTTGCCTTTTTAATTGCTTCGGCTGCTTTTTCCAAGATGTAGCGAACTGAACTAATGGCATCATCATTTGCCGGTATTGGATAATCAACCAAGCTTGGGTCAGTATTAGTGTCTGATATTCCTATTGTTTTAATCTCTTTGTCTTTTGCCTCTTTTATCGCTAAAGCGTCTTTTCTTATGTCTAGAATAAAAACAGCGTCCGGCAATTGAGATAAATTTTTTATTCCGCCAAATTTTATTTCAAAATTTCTTAATTGCTGGTCAATTTTACCTTGTTCTTTTTTCGTGTATTTTTTTAATTCGCCTTGTTTTTTCTTTTTTTCCAAGTCCTTGAAATATTCTATTCTTTTTTTAATGATTTTGAAATTAGTAAAAGTGCCTCCAAGCCAGCGTTCGTTAACATAAGGCAGTTCGCATTGTTCAGCTATTTCTTTTACCAAGTTTTTTACTTGAATTTTTGTCCCGACTAAAAGTAAAACCTTTTTTTCAGAAACAAGTTCTTGAATGAATTTTAACGCGCTTTTTAATTTTTCAGCTGTTTCTTCAAGATTAATAATATGGACGGTATTTCTTACTCCTGCCAAATATGGCTTCATTTTTGGATGCACATTGGAAGTGCGGTGGCCAAAATGCAAGCCGGCTTTTGCCATATCGTCCACATTAATGCCAAAATCCGCTTTTTTTACAGCAGGTTTTTTCTTTTCCGGTTTTTTTTCTTCTTTTGGTTTTTCTTTTATTTTTATCATAATGGTTATAATATATCACTTTTAAGAAAATAATCAAGAAGGGTTGATTTTTGGGAGGGTTTTTGATAAGAT
>JAGMAB010000033.1 GCA_023131055.1 Candidatus Parcubacteria bacterium
GTAAATCTTGAATAAATTATTTTTCTCTTTTTAGCGTCTTTTTTAATCTGCTCCAAACTCAAACCCTTGCTGTAAAAGTAATGATTGACGATTTTCTGAATCTTGGTTTCTTCCTGCTTTTTCTTCTCACTTTTTTTTAACTTCTTTTTCATTTGATTTTATTTGAAAGTTTTTGAAAAAAACTTTTTGCCTGATTTAGTTCTTTTTCTCCTTTTTTGGTAATTTGATAAACTCTTCTCCTTTGTTTTAGTTTGCTTTTGACAAACCCGTCTTTTTCCAAACGATAAAGAACACGGTAAGGAGTGATTTTTCCGGGCAAGAAACTGAAATTTTTTTCAATTAAACCCGGAATTTCCCAACCGTAAATTTCTCTTATTTTCAAAAGGCAAAGGATATAAATCCATAAGTTTTCTTTAGTATTGGATTTTTGCAGATGTTCAAAAGGAAGCATATTGGTTTTCCTATTGACAGGTTGTTTTACCGTGATAAAATAGTTTAAGTCGGTAAAACAGAACCATTTTAATTATCTTAAAATAATTCCAAAAATATGTCAAAACCCATCAAAATCGCTATTGCCGGAATAGGCAATTGCGCTTCCAGTTTAATCCAGGGTATTTATTATTACAAAAATATCACCAGTGATGATGAGTTAGTGCCTGGCTTAATGCATAATGTAATAGGCAAGTATAAAATTTCAGACATAAAATTAGTTGCTGGTTTTGATGTTGATAAAAGAAAGGTTGGCCAGGACTTATCAGAAGCGATTTTTGCTTTACCTAATTGTACCAAGGTTTTTCATAAAGACATACCCAAAACCAAAGTAAAAGTGAAAATGGGACCTATTTTGGACGGCGTGGCCGAACATATGAAAGAATATCCTGAAGAAAAAAGATTTGTTGCCTCTAAAGAAAAATCAGTAAATGTGGCGCAAGAACTGAAAAAATCAGGAGCAGAAATTCTAATAAACTATATGCCGGTTGGCTCTCAAAAAGCCAGTGAATTTTACGCCAAGGCGGCTCTTGAAGCCGGCTGCGCTTTTATCAATTGTATGCCGGTTTTTATCTGTTCAGAGAAAAATTGGGCTGAAAAATTTGAAAAAAAAGGATTGCCTTGTATTGGAGACGATATTAAATCCCAGGTTGGAGCAACAATTGTTCACCGTACTTTAAGCCATCTTTTTTGCCAAAGAGGAGTTAAAATTGACAAAAGTTATCAACTAAATGTCGGCGGCAACACTGATTTTATGAATATGCTGTCCCGGGCGCGCCTTAAATTAAAAAAAATCTCAAAAACAGAAAGCGTTGAATCACAATTATCAAAACGCCTTAGTTATGATAATCTTCATATTGGTCCCTCTGATTATGTGCCGTTTCTAAAAGACAACAAACTCTGTTTTATACGAATTGAAGGCAGAAAGTTCGGCAATGTGCCGATTGAACTTGAATTACGATTATCTGTTGAGGATTCGCCAAATTCAGCCGGCTGTGTTATTGATATAATAAGGTTAATAAAACTGGCTTTAGACAGAAAAATTTCTGGCGCTTTGATTTCTCCGTCCGCTTATTTTATGAAACATCCGCCAGAGCAATTTTTTGATGAAAAAGCAATGGAAATGGTCGAAGAATTTATAAAAGGAATTCGCGAAAGATAAAAAAAATGCTGCCATTTGAGCGATTTAAAAAATTAAATACTGAAGGCAATTTGTGGATTTATGTTTTGTCTTTGGGAAAAGAAGAAGAAATTTGTGATGAAGATGTAAGAAGATTGATTTTTGAGAAATTCGGATTTTTACCGGGTAATCTTTTAGTTAAAAGAATTTTATACCGTTTGAGAAGACAAGGATACATAAAAACTGAAAGATACAAAGGAAAGAAAGCATACAGCACAACAAAAGAAGGCATAGCCGAACTGGAAAAAACAAAAAACTTCTGCCAAAAATTACTTCAGAAAGTATAACGATGTTATGTTGGATTTACACAGGAACTTATTTAAAGGATTAGAAAAAAAAGTGGGTAAAATTTTTTCTTTTTTACCAATTACTCCAAATCAATGGACTTTGATTTCTATTTTATTTGCTTTTGTTTGTTTGTATTTTTTAATAAAACAGAATTTAATATTGGCAATTGTTTTTTTTCTAATTGCCGGGTTTTTGGACTTTATTGACGGCGCAGTAGCCAGATATAAAAATATGGCTACTAAAATCGGAGCTTATTTAGACACGATTGCTGACCGTTATGTAGAAGCGATTTTACTATTTGGAATGCTGTTTTTACCTCTGCCAAAAATTTTTCTGCCGAGTTATGCCTGGATTTTTCTGATTTTATTCGGCTCAATTATGACTACTTACGCTAAAGCCGCAGCAAAAGAAAAAAACCTGGTTTGTCAGGAATTAAAAGGCGGGCTTTTATCAAGGGGAGAAAGGATAATTTTACTTTTAGTTTGTTTAATTTTAGGAGTATTTAATTTTTACTGGATGGTTTATGTTTTAATTTTAATAGCCATTCTGGCAAATTTTACCGCCCTTCAAAGAATTTTGGCTGCCAGAAAAGATGGAGTAATCTTCCCAAACCGGCAAAAAGCTGGACAAAAATAGGGGATTGTTTGCCAATAATTTTTATTCGTTTTTGTAAAATTGCTTGTCTAAATTCTTCCAGATTATTTGCTTCGGCTTCAACATAAGCATTGCCGATTTCAAAAAATGAATGAGCATCACTGCCGGCAGTCATTGACAGGTTATTTTTTTTGGCGAAATTCAGGGACTTTTGATTTCCTTTTTTACTTTGGCTTCTGGCGTTAAAAACCTCTATTCCATCAACTGAAAATTTGTATTTTTCAAGTTCTTTAAACGGTTTCCTCCAATGATATGGATGGGCAATAATGGCAATTCCGCCTTGTTTTTTTATTTCAT
>JAGMAB010000034.1 GCA_023131055.1 Candidatus Parcubacteria bacterium
GAAGCGCAAGAGATGGGAGAAAAAATAGGGGAGGAGATTAAGGAAAAAATGCCCGGAATTTTAGACAAACTCTGGAAAGAAGATGTTTTGCCTGTTTGGGAAAAAATGCTTAATTTTTGGGAAAATAATATTTGGCCTAAAATCGCAGGGTGGTTTAAAAAAGAAGTGGAACCAAGGGTAAAACAAGAATTTGAAAAAAGAAAACCAATACTTGAACAAGAGTTTCAAAAAGAAAAAGAGGAATTAAAACAAGAACTGCCAAAAGTGAGTAAATCTCTTTGGGAAAGATTTAAGGAATTAATAAAATAGCCGTTTAATTGGCAGGGAATAGCAATTTTCCGCTTGACAGGGGTATTTATACCCTTTATTATTAAGATAGAAAGGTTCGCATAATTATACTTAAACGAACTTTATGAACAAAAACTTAAAACCAATCCCCTCTCATTTAGCAGATTTTTTGGATTGGTTAGAAATTGAAAAAGGACTATCTTCTAAATCTCAGGAAAATTATGCCAGATTTCTTAAAAGATTTTTAGATTGGTTAAAAATAAATAATTTAGAAAATATAAAACCTCATGAATTAAGTCCAGAACATATCTGGAAATATAGAGTTTTTCTCTCTAGGCAATCTCATCCTAAATCGTCAACACCGCTTAAAAAATCCACTCAAAACTATTATCTTATAGCTCTTAGGTCTCTTTTGAATTATTTTGCTGAAAGAGATATTTTATCTCTTCCCGCGGAAAAAATAAAATTAGCAAGAAATAAAGAAGAAAGACAAGTTCGTTTTCTAAATTTAGAGCAATTAGAAAAATTGTTTTCAGTCCCTAATACATCTATTATTCAAGGTCTGCGAGACAGGGCTATTTTAGAGGTGTTTTTTTCTACCGGGATGAGAATTGCAGAATTAACTGCTCTTAATCGGAATCAAATTAAGATAAAATCTGGTATTGAAGAATTGGAACTTGGGATTATTGGCAAAGGAAGCAAAGCTCGCACAGTATATTTTTCAAAAAGAACACTTAATTGGTTGAATAAATACCTTAAAACTCGTTTAGATAAAGATAATGCCTTGTTTATCAATTATCGCAGTAAAAAGGGCTCTCCTAGAAGATTAACCCCTCGTTCAATAGAGAAAATGATAAAAAAATATGCGGTCCAAGCCGGACTGCCGTTAAACACTACTCCGCACGTAATGCGCCACAGTTTTAGCACAGACCTTTTAAACCAAGGAGTAGACCTGCGAATCCTTCAAGAATTCTTGGGCCATAAGAGCATCGCTGCAACACAAATTTACGCTCATGTTACCAGTAAAAAACTTCGTGAAATCCATCAAAAATTCCACAGCGGAAGAAAATTAAAAGAGTGAACTACCTCGCCCATTTGGGCGAGGTATCCCTTCGGGCAAGTTCATTCGGCGGCTCTCATCTCCGCTTACAGCGGAGTATTTTCGCCGCCGAAACAAAAAGTCGCCATCTATTGTGTATTTTTTTGGCAAAAGCCAGGGTGTTTTAAATCCTAAAAAATAGACCACTTTTTTGATAATTTTAGAAAAAATAATTTGCAACAGGAAAAATTTTTTAATTTCTTTTTTATATTTTAAAAAATCCGGAAAATTTTTCAAAAGAATATCAGCAGCTGTTAATCCCCAAATTACCCCTCCCCCACTCCAGGGTTTGGTTAAGCCAGCTGCATCGCCGCAAAGAGTAATAAAAGAATTTTTCGGAATTATCAAGCCCTGCGGAATTAAACCTGTCCCGCTTTTAACAAGATTAAGATTGTTTTTGTTCAAAAATTCCTCAAAAGTTTTTCTGGCAAGCTTTGGTTTTT
>JAGMAB010000035.1 GCA_023131055.1 Candidatus Parcubacteria bacterium
CTAATCCTAAAATTCTGGCTGTTTTATCAAAACACTCGCCTGCCGCGTCGTCTCTTGTTTCGCCTAAAATTTTGTATTTTCCAATACCTTTCATTAAAATCAATTGCGTATGCCCCCCGCTTACAACAAGACAAATTGCCGGAAAAATTTTTTGAAGATTTGAATCAATAAAATTCACTAATATGTGCGCCTCAATATGATTTACTGGAATTAATGGTTTTTTAAGCTCTTTTGCTAATTTTTTGGCAAAATTTATGCCTGTCCAAAGACAAGGCTCTAATCCAGGTCCCTTTGTTATTGCGATAAAATCAATTTGCGCAACATCAACGCCTTTTATCACTTTTTTAAAAACTAAGGGCAGGTTTTTTTGATGCTCTCTCTTGGCTAAAAAAGGATAAATACCTCCGTATTTAGCGTGGAGTTTAACTTGCGAAGAAACAATATTATTTCTAATTTTCATTTTCTGCCCCTTAATTTCCAAAAGCGCCATACAAGTGTCATCGCAAGATGTTTCAATCGCTAAAATTATCATAAAAATTTAGACATTTTCAATCTTAAACTCCACATCTTTTTTATTTCTGGCTTTGATTGAATAATATTGAGTTAATTTTTTGGCTTTTTCCAAAACAACATTTTCTTCCATACTTCGAAGTATGGAAGTATTGTAATTTCTTATTAAAGTCAAAGGTCCTGGATAATTTTTCATTTCAATTAAAATGTCTTGTTTCTTGGTTAGTTTTTTTATTTTTTTGTTCTCGTCTTCATTGCGTCCTATAATAATTTTTGACTTGTTTTCCCAAAAATGCCGGCCATATTTCAATAATTCAATATCATTCCCATTGCTTTTTGGAAAAATTTTTAATAATTTTTTTAGCCGTTTTCCAAATTCCAAATCAGTTAAAAGACAACCGCCTGCCGGTGAAGGATATTCTTTAATTTTATATTTTTTTGCCAAAGCAATTTGTTTTTTCCTTGTTCTGCCAAAAATATCTAAAAGTTTTTCTCTTTCAACCCCACCAATTTTTTCCAAAATTGTCGGTTCTAATAATTTTGCGGACAAAGGCCGTAATAAATAACCTGTTAAACAAGCTTGTTTTTCTATTAATTTCAGGGCTTGTTTGTTCTGCGACATCGGTCTTTCTCCCAAGACATCGCCGGTAGCAATAAAATCAAATTTTTCTTTTCGCATAATTTTTTTGGCTGTTTTCAACATTAAAATATGGCAATCAATACAAGGATTTATTGCTTTTCCATA
>JAGMAB010000004.1 GCA_023131055.1 Candidatus Parcubacteria bacterium
TGGGGCATTGGACCGTCAGACGCGGAAACAACTAAAATAGCTCCGTCCATCTGCGCGGCGCCTGTTATCATATTTTTAATATAATCGGCATGACCAGGACAATCAATTAAAGCGTAATGCCGCTTCTCGCTTTCAAATTCAGTATGGCAGATATTAATTGTCAAACCGCGCGCTTTTTCTTCAGGCGCGGAATCAATCTGCTCAATGCTCTTCTCCGAAGCGCTTAATCCTTTCATCTTTATTGTTTTAAGGATAGCCGCGGTCAAAGTGGTTTTGCCATGGTCAACATGACCAATAGTACCGATATTTAGATGAGGTTTTGTCCTCTCAAATTTTGCTTTCTCAGCCATAAATGTTGTCCGCTGAATTTACGCTGAACTATACGCTGAATTTACGCTGAAAATATATCAGCGTTTTATCAGCGTGTAAATCAGCGGCTTATCAGCGGTTATTTAATTATATTGTTATATTACTTATTTTAAAAATAAAGTCAATAGTACTTACTTTCTTTTTCCCTCAATAATTTCCTGGGTAATATTCTGGGGAATTTCTTCATAAAGGTCAAACTCCATAGTAAATGTGCCTCTGCCGCCGGTTAATGACCGCAAAGCCGTGGCATAGCCAAACATTTCAGACAAAGGTACTTTAACTGAAATTACTTTCATTTGCAATCTGTCTTTGGTCTCTCCTATTTTTCCCCTTCTGGATGACAAGTCGCCGATAACATCGCCGAAAAATTCCGCGGGAATAATTACTTCTACTTTCATAACCGGCTCCAGCAAAATCGCTTTTGCTCTTTTGCACGCTTCCTGAAGCGCCATGGAACCCGCGATTTTGAAAGCTATTTCCGAAGAATCAACTTCGTGAAAAGAACCGTCGTAAAGCGCGACTGAAAAATCCACGAGAGGGTATCCGGCAACAACGCCCTTGTCCATTGCCTCTTTTATTCCCTTTGCAACCGCGGGAATAAATTCCTTGGGTATTACTCCTCCTTTTATTTCATCAATAAATTCAAATCCCTGTCCTTGTTCTCTCGGCTCCACCCTCAACCAGACATGTCCGTATTGTCCCCGACCGCCCGACTGTTTAATGTACTTGCCTTCGGCTTCGGCAGGAGCTTTAATGGTTTCTTTATACGCCACCTGGGGCCGTCCAACGCTTGCGTCAACCTTAAATTCTCTTTTCATTCTATCAGTTAAAACTTCCAAATGCAACTCGCCCATACCGGAAATAATTACTTCTCCTGTTTCCTCATCGGTTTTTATTCTGAAAGTCGGGTCTTCTTCAGCCAGCTTTTTCAAAGCCAAGCCCATTTTTTCCTGGTCTGCTTTTGTCTTTGGCTCTATGCGGATAGAAATTACCGGTTCAGGGAAAATAATTTTTTCCAGAATGATTGGATGGTTTTCATCGCACAAAGTATGGCCCGTGCTGGTATTTTTAAGTCCTACCGTCGCGGCAATGTCGCCGCTAAAAACCTCTGAAACTTCTTCGCGCTCCTGCGCGTGCATCCTCAACATCCTGCCAATTCTTTCTTTTTGTCCGGTATTTACGTTTAATAGATAAGACCCTTTTTCCAGACACCCGGAATAAACTCGGAAATAAGTTAAAGTGCCGACAAAAGGATCCGTGGCGATTTTGAAAGCCAGCGCGGAAAACGGCTCTTTGTCTTCTGATTTCCTTTCTGTTTCTTCTCCGGTTTTTGGATCGCTTCCTTTAACCGGCGGAAGGTCAAGCGGACAAGGAAGAAAATCTACTATTGCGTCCAATAATGGCTGAACTCCTTTATTATGCAAAGCAGAGCCGCACAAAACCGGAATTAATTTGTAATTCAAAACCGCTTTTCTTAAGACATCTTTTAATTCCTGCGCTGAAATTTCCTGCTTTGCCAAATATTTTTCCAAAAGAACTTCGTCTTCGGCAACAATTTTTTCTACTGCTTTTTCCCGCCACTCTTTTGCTTTTTGTTTTAAATCCTCGGGGATTTCTTCTTCTTTAATTGTCTCGCCAAAATCGCCTTCAAACTTCAAAGCTTTCATATTAAGCAAATCAATTACTCCTTCAAATTTATCTTCCTGTCCTATTGGCAATTGCAAAGCGATAGCCGAAGAAGACAATGTCTGCCAGATTGATTCCATTGATTTTTCAAAATCAGCGCCCATTCTGTCTATTTTATTGATAAAGCAGATTCTTGGAACTTCAAATTTATCCGCCTGGCGCCAAACCGTTTCTGTTTGCGGTTCCACGCCGGCAACGCCGTCAAAAATAACTACCGCGCCGTCCAAAACCCGCAAAGACCGTTGAACCTCTACCGTAAAATCAATATGTCCGGGAGTGTCAATAATGTTTATGCGATGGTCTGACCAAAAACAAGTAGTTGCCGCGGAAGTAATGGTAATTCCCCTTTCTCTTTCCTGCTCCATCCAATCCATTATGGCCTCGCCCTCATGCACCTCCCCGATTTTGTGGGAAATCCCGGTATAAAAAAGCATCCGTTCAGTAACGGTTGTTTTACCGGCGTCAATATGCGCGATAATGCCGATATTTCTATATTTTTCAATTGGATATTGTCTTGGCATAAAATAAATCTATCTTGCAAAATGGGCAAACGCGCGGTTGGCTTCTGCCATCCGATGAGTATCTTCTTTCTTTTTAATGGCCGCCCCTTGGTTATTTGAAGCAGCAAGTAATTCCTCGGCTAATTTTTCCTTCATTGCTTTTCCTTTTTTCGTCCGTGCCGCCTGAAGTATCCAGCGCACGGCCAAACACAATCCCCTTTCTATTTTTACTTCTCTGGGAACCTGATAAGTGGCTCCGCCAATTCTTTTTGATTTTACTTCTATCAAGGGCGTAACATTTTTAATCGCCTGCTCAAAAATTTCCAAAGCCGGTTTTTTGGATTTTTCTTTAATAATGTCAAAACTTTGATAAACAATTTTCTGGGCAATTGTTTTTTTGCCTTTTTTCATAACCTGATTGATAAATTTCCCTACTGTAACACTATCATAAACCATATCAGGTAAAATTATTCTTTTTGTTATTTTTTTAGACATATTATTTTTTTACTCATAAAAAACTTATGATTTTTTCTCTTTTTTGGCTCCGTATTTGCTCCTGCTCTGCTTTCTTCCTTCCACTCCGCCGGTATCCAAAATCCCTCTAACAACATGGTATCTTACGCCCGGCAAATCCTTTACCCTTCCTCCTCTGATTAAAATCACAGAGTGCTCCTGAAGATTATGCCCGACACCCGGAATATAAGCGGTCACTTCCATTCCATTGGTCAAACGAACCCTTGCCACTTTTCTCAAAGCGGAATTCGGTTTTTTTGGCGTTACCGTAAAAACCTTAAGGCAAACCCCTCTCTTAAAAGGAGACGCGTATTTATGCGGTCGGTTTTTCAAAACATTAAAACCAAATTCCAAAGCCGGCCTCTTTCCAAGCTTTTTTGTTTTCTTCCTCGGCTTTTTAGTTAATTGATGTATAGTCGGACACATAATAAATATAATATAGCAAACCTTAAAACAAATGTCAAAACCCCGTAGAAGAATTTTGAAATATCCCGAGAGGATAAATGAAAACTTTTAAAAAGTTTTCTGTTCAAAATTTCTCTACGGGGTCAAAAAAAAGAAGGGTAAAAATTGAATAGAATTATATTCTGCCCAATTATACCCCTAAGTATTTTGCCCGTATTTTTTGCCTTTCCAATACAAGCCCTTCTTCTCTTTCCACAAAAGGTATATGCCATTGCATTCTATCAACGAGTTTGTCAACAAATTTATTGGCGCTCTCTGTATCATTCAAAAGTTTTGCAAGCATGATGGCAGCTGTCCACGCGGAACACTCTTCCGCTTCTTTCATAATTTTCCTGATTTCTCTTTTTTCTTTTTTATTCATTTTTTTCACCTCCTTTTCTTTTTATTCTTATCAGAAGCCAATTTTTAAATGAACATATTATTCCTCTGATATTCCCTATCTTAAAGATTTTTTAATTCTTGTCAATGATTTCGTAATAAATTTATCTCTGACAACTTCTCGCGATCGTTGAAAGTTGTCATTAAACTTTACCACCTCTGACAACTTCTCGCGATCGTTGAATATTGTCATTAATCTTCTTCTAATAATTTAATCAGCTCTTTTTGTTTATCCGCTTCGTTGATAGTGAAAATATGTATATCGTTAAAAAAACCATTTTTGATTATGTCTTGATAAAGATCGTCAGGAATTGGATATTTACCAACATAAACGCTTTTCTGAAGCGGCTTGAATAACAACAAACCTAATTCTATGCGAAACCATTCCCTAAAATGCTTTTTCTTTTCCGGAATATCAAATACTACTACTCTTATTTTTTTATCCCAGGGTTTTTCTAAAATAGAATGCCTGTCTTTGATAAAAGCAATCATTTCTTCCCCTTTAGCAGTGAGCCGAAACTTTCTGCCCTCATCTTCTATTATAAGCCCTTGTTTTTTTAGCCGAGAAATATTCACCTCAATGGTATTTTTCTTGAATTTTTTCTTAGAATTATAACCAAACATTACTTTCATAAGTTTAAATCCCGGATAACTATTTGGAAGTTCTGCCAAGAAAACATCGTAAAAACTTTCATGCAGGTCTTTAGGAATATCTTTAAGCGCAAATAAAATATAACCGGCCGCATTTAAACCTTTTTCAAAAAGCCGTTTGGTAAAACTCAATTTCTTTTTTTGAAAAGTATATTCTGAATTCTTTTTTTCTTTCATAAATATAGTATATGACAAAAATAAATCTCTGACAACTTCTCGCGATCGTTGAATATTGTCATTAAACTTTACACTCACTAATAATATAATAATAACAATATAATAAATCTCTGACAACTTCTCGCGATCGTTGAAAGTTGTCAGAATAAAAATTAAGTAAAAAAATAAAGGGTGAAAAACAAACACCCCTTTTACATTTATTTATTTATTTCTTTTCTCGCTTATGGCTTACTCTGCCTTCATTTTGTAGACTAAACTAAATTCTTCGATGGCATACACGGGCTTAAAAGCAATCGGTGGTAACTGTGGAATACCTGATTTCTTTCCGTTGAGTTGAGAAACAATATTGCACTTGCACATAAAAACTGTTTTATCCTCAAAAGTGCTATCATCCCTTCTCGCAACTGTTTGTCTTACTGCTCCTTCGGTAGCATAGTCATTAATAGTTAAAATATCCTCTATTATCCCCAATATCCTTGTGTTTTCTTGGTTTAAAACTGCTACACATCGTCCAACAGCAATATCTTCTCTATTTTCAGTAACGAACTGAAACTTTTTGGTCGTTGCGCCCGAAATCACTTTGCCCAATTTCAAAGGTTCTATTTTTTCCATTTCTTTCTTTTTCACCTCCTAATTTTTTAACGAACCATTTTTCCTCTGATATTCCCTATCTTAAAGATTTTCTTGTTTTTGTCAATGATTATAAAATCGTGGTAAATTTACCAGTCACAACATCCAGCGATCGCTGAAAGTCGTGACTGAACTTTATTCTCGTTAAAAAAGAGGGGCGCCGACGATTAGGGTAAAGAGCCAGTTAATAATCAAAATAATCCAAGGGAAGAAAAAGAAAATAATAAAAAGCAGGATAAAAAGACCGTACTGTTGTAAAAATATTCTTACATTTTCCATTTTCTGAGGCAGAAAAGTAAAAAGAATATGAGAACCGTCCAAAGGAGGAACAGGCAATAAATTAAATATTGCTAAAAGTATGTTTATATAAACAATAAAAGAAAACATCATATAAAGCCCTTGAAAACCGGCTAATACAGGCAAAAATCTTAAAGCTAAGCCGAAAACCAAAGCAATTGCCAAATTTGAAGCCGGCCCGGCTATAGCTACTTTTGCAGAACCGTATTTCTGGTCCTTAAAATTATAAGGATTAATCGGCACCGGTTTTGCCCAGCCGAAAATAATTCCGCCTCCTGTCAATTTAATCATTAAAATCAAAAAAATAGGCACTATAACAGAACCAATAGGGTCTAAATGTTTTATTGGATTCAAAGTCAGACGCCCGGCATTCTTTGCCGTGGGGTCGCCTAAATAATTTGCCATTGCGCCGTGAGAAACCTCATGGATAACAATGGAAAATATAAGTATAACAATCAAGAAAATATATTCTAACAACATTTTTTAATCATACCATAATATAAAATCTTGCCAAATTTAAAAATTCTGGTATCATAAATATACTATGGCAAAACAATGCGCTATATGCGGAAAAAAATCAATGATGGTTGGAAAACTGGTAAAACTGCGTGGCAAATACAATCCAACCATTAAAAAAAGAAAATACCCAAATTTACAATGGGTTCGCTTGCTTTCCGGCAAAAGAGTTCTTGCCTGTACCAAATGTATCAAGGCAATGGCTAAAAAGAAGTAAAAAGCGGATTATCTTACAAATAAAAAACAATGGCAATGTCCTTGTTCCATAATTTCTTTTTTACAAAAAGAACAGGGGCAGATAATTTTTTTATCAGTTTTCTTATCCCCTACAACCCTGCGGCAAGGACAATATCTTGCGCCGTATTTTTTTTCTCTCTCTATTAATCCCCTAATCAATCTCTCTGTTATTTTTTTATCCGGATTCAAACGAATGCTATTTTTTTTGGCGTAATTTTGATATTCTTTGAGCAGTTTTTCAAATTCTTGTTTTTTATCTGCCATATTTTAAAGACCCTACTAACTCTTAGAAAATTCTTCTGGAAAAAAATCCAGGTGGGTGTCCAAGTTCCGCTCCTAAGAGCGAAATCATATCGGACTCCCTGAAAGAACGTTTGTCCCAGAATTTAACTAAAAGTAACAGGGCCTCACTTTCATTATATAATATAAAAAGAATATGTCAATAGATTTTTTAGAACATTATGTCTTCTTCCGCTCTTTTGTAATCGTGAATTTCCTCCGGAGAAAACCAAAATTTTATTTCATGTTCTGCTTCTTCCGGGGTCTCTGAAGCATGAATAATATTATGAATTCCCCTTTTATTTCTATTTGCCGCTATAGCGTCGTCTACTGAAAAATCGCCGCGAATCGTTCCCATTTCCGCCTGAGCCGGCATAGTGGAACCGGCAATTTTCCTAACCATATCCACGGAATGAATTCCTTTGATTATCATCTTAACCAATGGACCGGAGGTCATATAATCAATCAGCCACCCCCTTACTGACTTGCCAATTTCCAATGAATCATTAAAGCCAAATTCCTGTTCTACCTCTATTCCATAATCCTTGTAATTTTTCTTTGTTTTATCTCCTAACCGCTTAATCCAATTTTCATCTTTGGGATAATGGTCGTCTATCTGTTCCTTCGTGGGCTGAAACATTTCCAAGGCGATAATTTTTAACCCTCTTTTTTCTATCCTTGAAACAATTTCGCCGATAAGACCCCGTTTAACACCATCTGGTTTTATCAAAATAACGGTTTTTTCTTCTTTAGGATTTAACATAGTATTTTTAGATTTTAATTTTTATGTCGCCGTGTTTATCGGTTCTTAAAATTTTAATATTAAACTTTTCCAAAATATCCAATGTTTCCTGATGCGGATGGCCGTAACGATTGTCTTTACCGCATTGAATTACCGCAGTTTTTGGCAAGACCTCTTTGATAAATTCTTCAGCGCTTGATGTTTTGCTGCCGTGATGTCCGACTTTCAAAACATCTGAATTAAGATTAATTCCTTTGTCCTTTAATTTTCTTTCCACTGACTTGAAAGCGTCGCCGGTAAAAAGAAAAGAAGTTTCTCCGAGAACTAAACGCAAAATTATAGAAGTATTGTTAATGTTTTTAATTTCCTGTTCATTAAGATTTTCAAACGGATATAATACATTGAAAATTGCTTTGCCTGCGATTATTTTTTGGCCTGCTTGAGCGATAAAAATTTCAGCTCCTTCATTTTCAATTAATTCAAGCCATTTATTATATTCCGAAGTATCCCTTTTTACGCCTGTCCATAATATATTTTCCACTTTATATCTTTTCAAAACTGCGAGCAAGCCGGCAATATGGTCATGTTCGGGATGAGTCAAAATTATCAAATCAATAGACCTGTCCCAAAAAGGCATTTCATTATTCAGCTTTTCTAAAATAACAGATGACGGGCCTCCGTCAATTAAAATCTGATGATTCTGCGGAGTTTCAATAAAAATAGCGTCTCCCTGCCCAATATCAAAAAAATTCACTTGTAAAAATTTTGTTTTGCTCAAATCATAAACAGCAAACCAGGCAACAGTATTAAAACAAACCAATCCAATCAAAATGTAAACAGCAAATTTTTTGATGTATTATCTAATTAACCCCGCCCTTTCTTTAGAAAAGGCGGGATTAACTAATTTAAAATAGTATCTTCACTTATTTCCTAAAATCCTAAACATCTTTGTTCCGCACTTTGGGCAGATTCCTGTCATC
The DNA here is from genome assembly GCA_023131055.1 of Candidatus Parcubacteria bacterium. Classification (GTDB taxonomy): domain Bacteria; phylum Patescibacteriota; class Minisyncoccia; order Minisyncoccales; family JAGMAB01; genus JAGMAB01. The sequence goes on from JAGMAB010000004.1 coordinate 8,421, forward strand.
GCCCTTCTTTTAGTTCCTCCCTTGCCTTTCATGCTTATTTCTTTCTCATCTTTCATTTCTCTTTTAGCTTTACATTTTACGCAATAAGCTGTAGTAGCCATAATATATATATATTAAATATATTAGTTCTAAAAACCGACCTTTGGCTTTCCATAATTTAATTATACCTTAATTTAAGCAAAAAGAGTAGTCAAGTCAAGAGCATATTATTTTAACATATCTTCCAGCCATTCTTTTATTATTGGCTCCGGCCTTATCCCGACAAATCCGCTTTTTGGTTTCCCTTCATTGAAAAGAATAACAAAAGGAATTCTGTCTATTTTGTATTTCTGCGCGACAATAGGAGCAACATCTAAATTAACTTTTGCCAAAATAATTTTTTCCTTATACTCTTCAGCTATTTTTTCTAAAATCGGGCCAAGCGCAAGACAAGGCGCGCACCACTCTGCCCAAAAATCAACCAAAACAGGTTTATCCGCGTTGGAAATTTCCTTTTCAAAATTTTCATCAGTTAAAACCATCTCTGCCATATCTCTATTTTAATTCTTTTCACAACTTCTGTCCACCCACACACTTAATTTTTACTAACTAAAAATATTATCTAATTAAGTAATAGAGGGTCAAAAAAAAATAGAGGAGTGGTTAAACTCCCTAAATTTATTATTTATACTTTGCTTTTCAAATGCCCTTCTACCACTACCTCAATTGTTTGTTTAGTAAGTAGAGGATATACATCAGAGTAAAATTTTACTCTCTGATTGAATATCTCTATTACCTGCTCCGCTTTTTTGGGCTGCACTGCTACTCTCCTATTTTGGATAGAGTAAGTACTGCCCAATCTTAAATGTAGATGGATATAGCTCCGAATCTCTGACGGTCTTATGTCTAACTGCTTTGCGTATATCTCTACTTCTTTCTCAAATATCCCAATTATCCTCTGCCTGCCAAACGCTTCTACGGCTTTACCTACTACTTCATCTATTACTCCCATTTTCTTTTTTCCTCCTTGGCTCTTGGCTGTTTCTTTTTGGACAGCCTAATTTATCTATTAGTGTATTTGTCTAACAAACAAATTAGGTTGTCCAAAATTTTTCTGTATTTAATTTTTCGCGAACTGATAATATATTACCACAAGAATAAATTATGTCAAATTTTTGCCTGGCTCTTACTTAATAAAATTGTCTGGGTGGGATAAGCAAATTCAATTCCTTGTTTTTCAAAAGCGTCTTTTAAGGCAAGATTTATTTCCTGCTGGGTATCCATATACTTCTGGTATTCCTTGCTGTTTAGATAATAAACCACTTCAAAATTCAGAGAAAAATCCCCAAATTCCTTAAAATGAACCCTGTTAAGCTCAGCTATTTCAAACTTGCCTATAATCTCTTTTACAATTTCCGGAATTTTCTTTAATTTTTCAACACCTGTTTCGTAAACCACGCCGAAATTAAAGACAATTCTTCTCTTTTCCATTTTCTTGTAATTGTGAATTCTCTTTGCGGTAAGTTCCTTATTTGAAATAACCAATTCTTCGCCTTGCAATGTCTGAATTCTTGTGGATTTTATGCCGATTTTTTTAACCGTTCCAGAGTCCTTATCAATTACAATATAGTCGCCGGTTTCAAAGGGCTTGTCAAAATAAATGGAAAAGCAGGCAAACACATCGCTCAAAATACCCTGTAAAGCAAAAGCAATGGCAACACCGCCAATCCCCAACCCTGCAACCAAGGTAGTAACATTAAAACCCAAATTTTGTAAAACCAGTAAGATGGCTGTTGCCCATAAAGCAATTTTTAAAATTTTGCTCAAAAGAGCGATTGCCGAAACATCAATCTTTTTTCCTTCTTGTTCTCTTTGCGCGAGTAATTTCACAAACGCGAAATCTATTAGTTCCTGAAACGCTTTAACCAAATAATAAACAACAGCGATAAATATCAAATAAGAAAAATACTTGGCAACTTTTTCCGAAATTGAGACAACCTGAAATGCCAACCAAAGAGATAAAAGACAATAAAACCACAAGCTTATTGACGCGAGAATTTTTACTAATAAATCATCGTATTCTGTCTTGGTCTTGCTGGCAAGTTTTTTTAATTTTTTCAGCCCGACATTTCTAAAAATATTCAAAACAAAAAAAGCTAATCCAAAAACCGCTATTGCTAATAAATATTCATTTATGAAATTAAACGGCATAATTTTCTCTAATTAATTTCAAAAGTAATATTTACAGTAACTTCTATTTTATTCTCCCCTGTTTCTATTTGCAGTTCTTCCTCATCTATTCCCATACCAACTGCTTTTTCCAAACCATAATAGCGCGGGATTACACCGCTTTCGCTAAAATTAGTAATTCTGACCAAATTAACATCCAATTGAGAAGCTAATTCATTTGCCTTGGTTTTAGCTTTTTCAATTGCCTGTTCCCGGGCTTGTTTTTTTAATTCGTCTTGCTTGTCAATAATAAAACTTAAATCTCCAACTTGATTGGCGCCAGCATCTGTTGCTCCCTGAATGACTTTGCCGATTTTCTCCATATCCCTGATTTTTACCTGCAAAGACTGCCGCACTTCATAACCAACCAATACTCTTTTGCCCTGCGGATAAGGAGGAAGACCGGTTCTTCCCTGCCATTCGTATCGCGGATAAATATTAAAACTAATACTTTTTAAATCTTTATCTTCTATGTCTTGGCTTTTCATAAAATTGATTATGGCATTCATTTTTTCGGTGTTTTGACTCATTGCCTCTACAACTGTCTTGGCTTCGCTTATGACTGAAAAAACCGTTATTGCCAAATCAGGCTTGGCGTAAACTTCGCCTGCAGCTGAAACAGTAATTGTATTTTTTGTCTCAATTTCCTGACCAATATATTTTCCTTGTTTAATCGCGTTTGGAATATTTACAGCTGTGTAAGCAATTAAAGAAATTAAAAAAAGACCTAAAAGACAAATTAAACTATTTTTTAAATTTTGTTCGTTCATAATAATTTTTTTAAAATTAAATAATAACCAACCTTTGTTTTAATTATACTAAAATCCAATAGAAATACAATTTTTGATTACAGCCTGTTGACTTGTTAAAAGCAATCCTGTATAGTGATTTTAGACCAAAGGTCGCTTTTTATTTCATTCATTTAGTAATTTTATGGCTTTCGAAAAATTCAACGAGGGGTCACAAGGAAATTTTCCTCCCCGCGAAATGGTTAAAGGAAATTGGAAGTGCGCTGATTGCGGAAAAGAAATCACTGAACTTCCTTTTGAACCATCACCGGACAGACCAATTTATTGCCGGGATTGCTGGGGCAAAAAAAGAACCCAGAAATTCGGCAGATAAATCGGTTTAGAAAAGCCCCGCTAAAAGCGGGGCTTTTTTATTAATGACAGAATTTTATATTTTTACTTCCCACTCTTGAAAAAATTCTTTTAAATAATTTTGTAAAAATTTGTGTCTTTTTTTAGCGATTTTCTTGGCGGTTTTTGTATTTAATCTATCCTTAAGAAGCAATAACTTCTCATAAAAATGGTTTATTGATGTGGCTTTGTTATTTTTATACTTCTTAAATGATTTATGTAGCGTTGGTTTAATATCTGGATTGTAAATTTCTCTCTTTGCAAACCCTCCGTAAGCAAATACTCTGGCAATGCCGATTGCGCCTAAGACATCAAGTCGGTCAGCATCCTGAACAATCATTCCTTCTTTCGTATTAATTCTGTTTTTTACTCCTGCTCCCCTAAAAGAGATATTTTTAATAATATGGCAAATATGGTCAATGGTTTCTTGAGCAATATTTAATTTATTTAATAACCTTTTTGTTTTTTCTACTCCTACTTTTGCGCTGCCTCCATAAAATTTCCAATCAGCAATATCGTGAAGTAAAGCTGCCAATTCAATTACAAACAAATCGCCGCCTTCTTTTTTGGCAATTTTCTTTGAAAGTTTCCAAACTCTCCAACTGTGCCACCAATCATGACCAGTAGATTCTCCTTCCATATTTTTCCTGACATATTTTTTAACTTCTTCAATAATTTTACTCTTATTCATAATTTAAAATATAACACAAAAAAGAAGAAAAATCACCTTTGCGCGTGCCCAGTAGAGAAAATTTGACATCCGCCAAAGGCGGAAAAAGTATTTTGTAGAACAAAATATCAGTCAAATTTCTTCTACTGGGCGTGTTCGCAGATGTTTTTAAAATCGCAGGTCTTGCACTGCCAGCCGGGTGTAGGCGCAAAATCACTGCTTTGAATTTGTTTAATTTGGGAAATGATTTTTTCTTTTATTTTCACCCGGTCTTTTTCAGAACCTAAAAAAGATAATTTTTTGCCTCCATCCAAATAATAATAAGTTAATTTTTTTGGCTTTAAGCCAAAAACCTCCTGGATTGCGATTTGATAAATAAGCAGCTGCTCCTTGTCTGCTGGTTTTAGTTTTTCGCTCATCCTGCCGGTCTTGTAATCAATAATTTCCACCTTATCCCCTATTTTATCTATTCTGTCTATTTTTCCCTTAAAAGAAATGTGATTAATTTTTAAATTAAAATTTTGTTCCAATGCCGGCTTGCCTTCAATAAAAAGAATTAAAGGTTTTGTTTTCATAAAATCGCGATAAAACATTTTTAAAGCGTTTTTTCCGTTTTCAAAATACTCTTGTTTTTGTTTTTGATTGTCATACCAGTCGTCAATCCATTGTTGCTTATAAATCCGCAGAAGTTCTTTGAAACCAATTGGTTTTTTATTCTCAGCCTGCCCGCCTAAATTTTGCGAAGCAAAACTTGGGCGGGCTTTTTTGACAAACTCAAATAATGTGTTGTGAATTGTTTTACCGTAACTAAAAGTTGCTCTGCCCCGTATAGGAATTCTCAAAAGATGGGCAAATTTATATTGTAAAGGGCAATTTTCAAAAGCGCGCAGCTGAGTAAAAGAAAAAAATGGCGGCAGAGACAGAGTTTTAGAGGAGACCTTTTCTCCTCTTATTTTCTTTATTGGTTTAATTTCATCAACACGATTTTTTTCTTTCTGGCTGTAACCCAATTCTGTCAGAAAACGCGATAATTTCTTTTTTTTCTCTCCGCCATAATTTTCAGCCGAAGTAAAAAATAAACCCTTTTTAGCTCTGGTTATCCCTACATAAAACAACCTTCTCTCTTCTTCCAAATGAACATCGCCTTGGGGAATAATATCTTTAACCAAAGCTTGAGGAATTTCAATCGGCTCCTTGCGTTCAATCACCGGAAATTTTTTATCCACTAAATTAACCAGGAAAACATATTTAAATTCCAGGCCTTTTGCCGCATGGACGGTCATTACTCTAAGCATATCCGGACCTTGCTCTATATCAAAATTTAATTTTCCCTGCTCCCCGGATTCCATTTCCATATTTAAAACATCCATAAAATTTCTTAAACAAGGGTCTATATTAGTTTCCTCAAACGCTTTAATTTTATTAAAAAACTGGCTTATATAACTCAGGGCTTGCCTGTCTTCTTTTTTTGTCAGATATTCCAAATAGCCGGAATCCCGCAAGAAAGCCAATAAAATTTCAGAAACATTTTTTGCGCGCGCTAAAAGAAAATGTTTTTGAACTGTGTCTAAAATAAACTTGAGCTTGCTGTCTGCGGAAAATTCTTGCAAAGATTGATAAATTGAAATGGATTTCTTGGCGCTGTATTGAGTAATTTTAGCTATTTCTTCTGATGAAATACCTAAAAAAGGTAAATTCAAAACACGATACACAGCCGAGTTTTCATGATAATTGTCTAAAAGTTTGAAATAAGAAATAATGTCTAAAATAACCGGCTTGGAATACAAACCGCGCAGAGCCATAAATTGATAAGGAAGTTTGGCTTGTTCCAAGGCGCGCGAAAATATATTGGCTGCTTGGTTAGCCCTGACCAAAATAGCGAAATCGTTGAAAGAGGCTTTTTTGTCTTTATTTAAGAGAGCGACAATTTTATTAATCACTCCCCTAACTTCCTGGTCTAATGTTTCAAAATGCAAGTGTTCAATCAGGGCTTTGTCTTTTTTTTCAGACAGCAAATGTTTGCTGATTTTGCTAAGACATTCCAAACGGTTTGGATTATTCAACTGAATAAACTTGTGAGCCAAGTCCAGAACATTTTGCGGCGAACGGTAATTGCGGGTAAGAACTATTTGTTTCGCTTGCGGAAAATCTTTGCGAAAAAGAATAATATTGCTAAAAGACGCTCCGCGAAACCGATAAATTGCCTGGTCATCGTCGCTGGAAACCGTTAAATTATTTTTAGGCGCCGCTAAAAGTTTCACTAATTTATATTGCGCCCAGTTAGTGTCCTGAAATTCGTCAACCAAAATATATTTAAACTTTTTCCTGTATTCTTTCAAAATTATTGGCCTTTTCTGAAAAAGCTTTAAGCAATAATTAATCAAATCGCCGAAATCCAATAAATTGTTTTGCAAAAGCAAGTCTTGGTATTTTTGATAAGCCTCGGCTATTTCTTTCACTCGTTTTTTCTCTTCTTTGTTCGCCTTTTTGCTGTATTTCAAATAATCCTCGGGATAAATTCCCTGATCTTTACACCGGGAAAAATGGGAAATAAGAGAATGAATAAATTTATTAGGGTTTCCCAACGGCTTGTAATAATCTAATTTTAATTTGTATAAATTCTGCTTTATTAAAAGCCAGCTGGCTGTCTCGTCTAATAATTTGAAATCAGTTGGCAAGCCAATATCCAAACCATGCTCCTCAAGCACTCTTTTGGCAAAAGAATGAAAAGTAGAAACCCAAAGGTCCACATAACCAAAAGGCAGTAATTTATCTATCCGCTCTTCCATTTCTTGCGCCGCTTTTTCAGTAAAAGTTACGGCTAAGATTTGTTCCGGCTTAGCCTTTCCCTGTTTAATAAGATAAGCCAAGCGATGAGTTAGGACGGTTGTTTTGCCGGTGCCGGCGCCGGCAACAATCAAAAGCGGTCCTTTGCAAAAACACACCGCCTGTTTTTGTTTTTTATTAAGCTTGCCCAAATTTAATTCCATACTAAATTATTACAAAATTTCTAAAGCCCTATTAATCATAAATTTAATATTTTCATTGCAATTAATATACTCAATTTTGATTTGAGGATGCTTTTTTTTCCAAACCCTGAAAACTTCATCGGCAAACGCCTGACCGACTGTCTCTACATTCCTGAAATCCAGAACTATTCTTTGAAACTTTTCCAGACCGCTCAAAATTCTTCTCGCCTGAGACCGAGAGATAAAAGCCGTATCCATTTTATAAAGTTTAACAATAACATTTGTCTTGCCAAAGCCAAACATATCTTCGGAATATTCTTTAAAAATTGAAACAAGATTTCTTTTTGACATCAAATTGATTACAAAACTCACTTTTGTTCCTTTTGTATTTTTAACATCTTTTATAAAAATGTCGTTTAATATATTATTAAATATCAATTTCTTTTTTGAGCTTTGGATTACAAGCATATCCCCTGTTTTAGAAGTAAAAAATATCCCCTCTCCCGTATGTTTTTTCGGCATTGTTGTTTGTTTGCCTTTTGTCAAATCCTGAATTGCTTCTAATTCATTCTTTAATTTTCTTTTTCTGATAATATTGTTAAAAATTCCTATTCCTTTATCAATTACATCAAAACTCACTGTTTCTTTATCTTTTTTTATGGTCACTTGGATTATTTTTGACCTTGAATGTTCAATCGCATTGTTTAACATTTCAGTAAAAGCGTAATCCAATATATTAGCAACATTTTTTGGCAAATGTAAAAAAATTCCTGTATTTTTTTTAATATCGTCTAATATAATGTCTTCGGAAAGATTTTTGTTTTGCAAAATTCTGTGAAATCTTAAAATCTGTTTTTTCGCCATTAAAACAACTTGTTTTTTTGCTAAAACATATCTTGTTTTATTCGCCTGACCCAAAAGAATAATTTTTCCTTTATTTCTAAGTTCTTGAAAAAAACGATTAATGTAAGCGCGCGAAAAACCTGTTGCTTTAACAATATCCGCAACTCTTACTTCCTTGTGTTTTAATATTCTGTTTAAAATAAGTTTTTCAATATCCATAAAAACTGGGTTAACTGTTGACAACTTTATTGTAATTTTAAAATTCAAGCTTGTCAACAAGCTGTCAACTGTTTCATAAAAAAATCCGCCTTGAGAAATAGATTTTCATCTATCCCAAGACGGTTATTTTGTTATTTTTTTTAGTCCTCCAGTTAATCCTTCAGGTCTATGAATCTCCGAACGCCACAAAAGCACTCTACCTAATGATACTCTAACATTTTCAGGTATTTTCGCCTCAAATTCTTCTATGCATTTTAGGCATAGACCAAAATCATTAAGAGTACTTGTTCCGTCACTGCTTCCACAATTTTTGCATGCTCTGTATATCAGAGGATCACCTTCTTCTTTATACCTTTCCAAATGATCTGTCATAATTTATCACCTCCTAAAATTTTTATTCAATCAGACAATCAATATAAGATTGTCAATGTGCCTTAATGGTTTTTACCATCATTAATCTTGAATTAACATATCTTGAAATTTTAGTCAAACAAAAAATCCTCCCGCTAAAAGCGGGGTGTTTTTTTGCGGTAAAACCGTTCACTTTCTATACTCTCGCCAGACAGATGAAACAGACGGTTCTATATTATCCAACTCGCTGAGAATTTTTTCTTTAATTTCGCTGGTGGCAATTTCCTCTTTTGTATCAGCCAGTTGAATTGCCGCTGTTGCCACCTGTTCAACTACTTGGTTTTTTCTTTCCTCGGAAAGACCGGCTTGCTCCGCGGCCAGACCAATTGCTCTTCTGATTTTTTCCGGGTCAAAGTCCTGCTTTGTCCCGTCTTTTTTTATAACTTGAGAAGCCATAATAATATAAAGTTTTATTAGTTAAAACCGACCTTTTATTCTGATTTAAATATCTCTTTGAATGTTTCAATAACATTATCCTGCCCCGGAAATATTTCTTCTCGCGGAATAAATTCCATTCCTTCCGGCTTCATCATTTCAGGCATCATTTCCCTTTGCTCTTCATAATGTTCTTTATAAACCTCCTGAGGCATCATATTTGGCGGCAGCATCTCAAACATCTTTTCTTCAAATCTCTGCTCCGGCATTACTTCCTGCATTTTTTCAAACAATTTGTATTCCGGTTTGCCGCAAGGACCTTCATATTCCAAATCTATACCAGCGGATTTCAATTGGCAATAATTGCCGTATGTCTTTCCATCTTTGCCGCAAACCGGCTCATAAACCATTGGGCAAATAGGCATTTCTGGACCTGACACATCTATCTCTGGCGACATCATTTCTATTGGCTCTTCATAATGTTCCATTGTTCCTCGCAGCTGCGTTTCTTTGATAATTCTCAAAACACTATTAGCTTGATGCAAAGCAGACGTGGCTAAACCAAACGCTTCTCCGTAATTTTCATCATCAAAGGCTGCTTCTGCCTTATCTAAATGCTTCTGAGCATTATCTAATAACACATAAGTTGGCGCTCGCCTAAGCATTTCTTGAAGTTCTGAATTTCCTTTTATTTCACCCATCTCAACAACCACTACCGCTAATTCTCCTCTGGCTTCGCCAATCCGCTGACTAACTCTTTCCTTATCTATATCCATAAACAGCATATCTTCTCGTTCATCAATTTTTCTGAAGATTTCCGGATGGCTCGCCTCTAACTCATTTTTAATTGTTTCTTCTTCCTCAATCCGGGCTTTCAGAAAGGCAAGTTTTGTGGCGTCTTCTTCCGTGTCAATTCTCTGGCTTAACCGTTCTGCTTGTTTTCTCATAATTTCCGTGAGCATTTCCGGCGGCGGACCAAATTCTTTAATAATGGCAATATGCTCCGGCATATCCCCTGCCAGTTTATCAAAAATCATTTCTCCTCCGGGTATTGTCCGAGCCATTTCTACATCTCTTTTCATTTCTTCCATTGCCTTTATTTTCAATTTTTCAAAAATCTCTTTTTTATCCTCCGGAATAATTTTTTCTATTTCCTGAAAAACTTCAAATTGTTTAACATCGTGAAATCTTTCTATTTCCTTGAAAAATTCTTCTTGTTTTTCCGGCATATCAACCATTTCAAACTCTTGCTTGAAATTGAGCATTGCTTTATTTTTAACAGCCAAAATTTGGTCAATTGTTTTCGGTCCTAAATTATTTTCTAACTCCTTAATCATTCGCAAGTCATGTATTTTACCTTGTTCCAAGTGCTGAAAAAACATTTGTTTTTCCGGTTCAAATTCAAAACCGCGCATTCTTTGTTCTATTCCTTCTATGGCTTTTTCTTTCGCTTCTTCCATTACCTCCCTGACAAAATCAGGTATTTCTCTGGCTTCAAAATCATGAATAACGGCCATATGCCTTACTTCATTGCCGGGAATGTGCTGGACATAATCCTGGAACATTTCACGCCGCTCATCCGGCATTTCTTCCATATGTTTAGTCATCCGCTTAAAGGTATTATCCTGAGCCATTCTAATTGCCTCTATAGCTGATTCAGGCGCTCTATCTTCCAATGCCTCCAAAACTTCCAAGTTTCTGAAATCTTTAAAATCACTGCCTTCTTGCCGCGCCATCATATTGGTCAGGGTTTCCTGAATTTGTTCAGGTTCTTGAAAACGATTAATCACTTGCCCGAAATTTTCCAAAACTTTGCCCTGGACTTGTTCTATTTTTTCAAAAGCTTGATTTCCAGGAATATCATTTTCTATTCCGCGAAGCAGTTTTTGTTGCTTAAATTGATGGTCGGTAAATTTGTCTAAAAACTGGTCAAATTCAGGATTGTCTTTGAATTTTTCTTCCATTTTATCCGTCCTGATTTCTATTCTGTTAATTTCTTGAGTATATTTATCTAAACCTTTTTCTACTCTATCAACCACTCTTTTTATCACTCTTTCTGATTTGGCTATATCCTTTCCAATGGATTCTTTAGCTTCTGTCGCTTGGACAATAGTGTTTTCCGCCTGATTAATTATTTCTTGAATCTCTTCTCCTGGCTGGTCAATATTTTGGGCTTCCTCAATAATTTTTTGCGCCTCTTCTATTTTTTTCTCTTGTTCTTGTTTTACTGCTTTACCTTGCTCAACTTCTTCCTGGGCTTGGTTTAATTTTTCCTCGTTTTTATTAATCAAGGTTTTTGTTTCAATAATTTTTTCATTGGCATATTGCAGTTCTAATTCAACTTTTTTGACCGGGTCAAAAGTAACAGCTTTTGTAATGCCTCGCCAAACATCTTTCACTACATATAAAGGATTTCCGGGCAAAATCATTGGTTCGCTTTCGCTAAGATTTAAATCTTGATGGCTAATTTCATCTATTTTAATCATTTCTACCACTTGTTCTGGAATTTCCTGAGCCAAACCGGTTATTAAAAAACCCTGGCTAAAAAAAATGGAGATGAAAAAAGCGATTAAGAAAATTTTTGTCTTAGTCATAAATATTTTTTATTTTAATTATTAATAATTGATTATTGATGACTTTTTTTAATTATATCATTTTTATGGTTTTAGCCAATAAAAGTTATCCACAGACGGTTTAATTTAACAAAAAACAAAATCCGCTAAAATCAAGCGAATTTTGTTACAATCTGTAGATTTACTCTGATTAACTTCTTTCTTTATTGACTTGTTGCCGCTTCAGCGTCAATAAGTCCTGCTCCTTGATAAATAGCATCTAACCAAATGTTTTCTGCACTTTCTTTTAGAACTTGTCTTACTTGGTCAGGAGTGCTGGCTTTTCCACTAGCAATTACTAAAGCAACGGTTCCAGTCACGTGGGGAGTAGCCATTGAAGTGCCACTACCTAAATGATAATAGCCGTCATTCCAAGTAGAGTTAATATCTTGCCCAGGCGCAGCCAAATCAATTTCTAGTCCATAACTGGAAAAATATGCTAATTTATCATTTATATTAGTGGCTGAAACAGCAATAGTTTCCGGCCATCTGGCAGGCCAAACAATATTACCACCAGTTTCACCATTATTTCCCGCAGCAGCCACAATAGTTATTTCTGCTTTATAAGCCGCTATAATTGCATCGTGGTAAGATTGACTGCTACCACTTGAACCTATACTCATATTTACTACCTGTATTCCATTATTAATACACCATTGCAGTCCATCAATAATATCTGAAGCAAAACCAATTCCTCTTCGGTTGAGCACTTTTACTGCGTAAAGTTCAACTTTAGGAGCAGTTCCTATCACTCCGATTTCGTTATCAAGAGCTGCTACAATTCCAGCCACGTGGGTTCCGTGTCTAAAATCATCATTATAACTCTTTCGAGAATTGATAGCGTTGTATCCACCAACAACATTTAAATCGGGGTGATCTAAATCAATTCCTGAATCAATAATAGCAACCTTAATCCTTTGACCCGTATTGGCATCTATTTTAGTTACCGGTAATGTAGTTTGATCCCAAGTTTCTGCCCAGATATGGTCAGCATCAATTCGATTCACTCCCCAAGCCATTTCTTCGTCTGGTTGAGGGATTGATTCTTCCAAAGTTATACATTTACAGTTCTCGCATATTTGTCCTTCCGAACAATCTAATAGTCCCGGTTCGCCACATTTTTCGCCACCCTCAATTATCCCATTACCACAAACCGGTTTTCTTAAAACAAAAACTAAATCATCATTATCAATTCTTAAAACTCCAGTCCTTTCAGCTAATGCTTTTTCTGCTTTTAGAGATAACAACACTGCCATTCCATTAACTAAAGGCAATTCTTTTATTTTTTCTCCACCGAAGTTCTTTATTAAAGCTTCTTTAGCTGATTCATTTATTCCGGATTGAAAAACAACAATTTTTCTTGTCACTAATGGCTCTGACGCTGCCTGAGAAACTAAAGCCATTCCAACCAAACTCAAACTAATTCCAGCTATTACTATACTAACTACTAAAATACTAAATTTCTTTTTCATAAATTTTAATTACAATTAATTTTTAATTTTTTCGGCCTTTGATTAGAAAATAATATTATTACTTTAATTCTAAATTTCTGTTAATTTATGTCAAGTGAAAAAAGAAAATCATCTTCTAAATCGTTTATTATGCCGACATAAGCGTTAAGTCCATGGCATAAAGAATCAGTCCTCACATATTTTTCTTTATAGTTCCAAAAAAGACCGCCAATGGCTCTTTCCGGATTTGGAAGAAGAGAACAGTTTTCTTCTGAATAGGTATTTTGGATTAGCCAGAAAATTACATTAACTGTCCCGTCTTTATATTTTGCGCAATTTTCTGCTTGCTGTTTCTCGCAAAAATGATACATTTCCATTATTACTTCGGCAAGCCAGCCATTACCGCTTGTGGAATAAGCGCCGCTAAAAGAACCATAAGAAAGAAGATTGTCCGTATTTTGACTCTGTCTTTGCAAGAGTTCATCACTGCATCTCAAAATAATATCTTTGTAACAGTCATCTGGTTTTACCTGATAAAAATCCAAAAGCGACATCACTACCCAGGCGCTTGATATTGGATTTTTTATCCGGTAATCATCGCCTAAATAACATCCTTGTTTTTCATTTTTATCAACAAATCTTTGCGCGATTTTTTCAGCGCTGTCAAAATATTTTTTGTCCTTGGTTACTTTATAAAGACGGGAAAGCGCTGAAAGAACCTGTCCGTTGTAAAGAAGCGATTCTTTTGATGAATTATACCATTTTCCGTCTCTGTATTTTTTATACGACTGCATGCTGTTGTCTTTGTTCTGCATTGTTAATAGCCAGTCGCCGCCTGATTTTGCCGCTTCCAGATATTTTATATCATCAAATCTTTCATATAAATCCAATAATGTAAATATGCTTAAAGCAGCTGTGCCAACCACAAATTTTAATTCTTTTTCTTTATTTTCAAGAAAAAGAGAGTAATGAAAAGCGCCATATTCCGGCTCATCTTTATTCTGCATTGATAAAAGAAAATCCGCTCCGTCATATACCTTTTGTAAAATTCTCTCATCTTTGTCAAAATCATAAATCTTTAGAAAAGTGTATATAATTGAAGCGGAATATACGGTATGGAGACGATTTTCAAATTCGTCAGTAAGAGCGTAATAATATTTATGAAATCCTTTTTTCTCTTTGTCCATCATACGCTCTAAAAATTCTTTTCCCTGAGTAATCTTTTCGCAAATCAATTCTTTATCCATTTCTATTTTCTCTACCTTTTCTGTCTTTTCTGTCTTTTCTATCTTCTTTGGTATGTTGATTTCAGGTATATTGATTTCAGGAAACTCAACCAGAAAAATTTCTTGTTGTTTTACAAGCCACAAAGTGCCAGCCCCGACAAAACCACATAAAATAACAACAATTAAAATATATTTCCAATTCATACTTCACACTATTTTTATTGCCTTGCCTTTTATTAACGCCTCTGTGATTTTTTTGTAAGCCGATGATAAAATTCTTTGAAATGTGCTTTGCGAAGTTTTCATTTGTTTGGCGCATTCAATCTGGCTTAAATCTTTTATATTTTTCAATCTCAAAGCTTCTACTTCTTCAGTAGTTAATTCAACTATCTCTAAAAACCTCATCGGCGCCCCTTGCGGCTTGAAATAAGTTATATCCGGATTAAATCTAATCTTTCTATAAAGACGCGGTCTTACCATAACTAAATTTACCTAGCGTTTTAGCTCGGCCAAATGTTCTTTAATGGCTTTTAATTCTTGTTCCAAATCTTCAACCTCGTCTTTTAACATTTCTGATTCTTCTTTCTTGGTATAAAACCTTCTGTTGCCGAATCCTTGCCCGAATCCCCCGCCCCAGCCTTGTCCTGCGCCGCAGGGACCTCTGCCCCAGCCAGTGCCCGGACCAAAACCTAAAGGACCTGTTTTATCAAATCTTGGCATATTTTTGTTTTTGATAATTTAATAATATCTGATGGTTCTGACCTTTATAATAACCATCTATTATGAGTATATGCCCATAACAATACCTTGTCAAGCCCTATTAACCTATATTCAGAATCTCCTGGACTATTTCCTTGGCAAGCCCTTGTTTTTCATAATATTTTATCTTTCTTTCATCCAACGCGCCTGCCATATTCGCGCCGATAGCGCCGACAATTACAATATTCACATCTTTATCAGCCAGCATTTTAGCCACGGCAATTCCCGCGCCGCCGCCGCCAACGGCAAAGGGATTAGAAATTGCCTCTAATAATTCTCCTTTTGCGTCAAAAATTAAATAATATGGACTTCTTCCCCCGCGAGAGCTTATTTCCGCGTTTTCGTTTTTGTTGATTACAGCAACAGCAATTTTCATGTTTTAATTGGTTTTTTAAATTTTAATTTAAGAAGTTTGTCGACCAACAACCCGTTAATAATGGAAAATAAAATCATATAAAAAGTAAGTACTACGACAAATGCCGCTCCAAAATAATAAATCATCATAGGCAAAAGAGGTATTTTAACCGCCCGATTATAAAGAAAAACCGCAATAAAAGACTCCTTCATTCCTTTTTCTTTAAGGTCTGCTAAAAGAGGATACCACATATATATCGGTCCCACAGATAAAATTCCCGCAATAATTGATATCAACCAGCCCTTAATTCCGGCGTTTTTTCCAATAAATTTTGCTATTTTTTTAGAATCAAGAAAAAGATTTGAAAGGAATATAAAAATAAATACCAAAATAAAAACAGGGATAATTTTCTGCAAAAGCTCAAGAAATTTAAAAAAAGTATCTTTAGCCAAAGGAAAATTAACAGATAATAAAATTAAATACAAAACAGCGACTATGATGAAAAAAATCCAGCTACTGCTAATTTTTTCTAAAATCTTGTTTAACATAAAAGCGATAAAGTAAAAATAGTTAAAATAGCCACTATCAAAGCGGTGATAAAACTCACAACATTTCTTGTAATCGCAAATCTTTTTCCTAACATTAAAGATTCTGCCGGCAGTTGAACTAAACCAACGCTAACCCAAGCCAAAATAAAAGCCGTTACGGCGAGCAAACTGACTCCCTGCGCTAAAAGTTCCCCTCCTATAATATAGCTTGTGATTGGATTTCCCGTTGCTGCGCTGCCGATTATCGCGCCGAACAAGGGATCTATGATTTTATTGCCGGTAAAAATACTCTCGTAAAAACTTTTAGGTATTATTGTAATGGATAAACTCACAAGCATAATAACGCCCAAAATAATCGGTAAAACTTGTTTAAAACCGTTTAATGTCTTAATTAAAGATTCTTTTAAAATTGACTGCGTCATATTATTTCCATTTAAACAATTAAACCTTTTTTGTTTATTCTTCTGTGTTTATCAAGTATTTTTACAAATTTAGGACTTAATTGGCTTAATCTAATTAACTTTCCATTAGATATTATTTTCGGGTCAACATATCTGAATTTCTTGACTATCTTTTTCCCTGAATTACTCTTTATCTTCAGGTCTTTGTTTTTTAATATCTTCAAGAGTTCTTTGATTGTTTTATCCTGTGTCTTTTCAAATTTTTTCAACACAAATGTTTCATCTTGATAAAAATCTTTTTCTGATAAAATCTTTTGAGCCAAAGCAATTTTCAGGGCATTAGAAAAAAGATGGTATCTTATCATTGCTTCTCGCCTGCCCCAGTGTTTGGTTTGAAGTTCTAAAAAATTTTTAGCGAAATCAAAAGCGATTTTTTGGTCAGAAAAAATCATCTCTTTATTATAATTTACAAGAAACTTAATGCAATCTTTTACGAGCTTGGGATTCATTTCTCTTAAAGCGTAATCTATTCTATCAGCGCAAATGTCTGGAATTTCTTTTTCTAAAAGAGAAAAATTTTCTAAATTTAATATTCTTTCCAATGAAAAATTAAACTTCTCTAAAATTTTTGGGAGCTCTGTTTTTTTAATAAATTTCTCGTGGATTGTATCGTGATAATCCTCTACTCCGTCTCTGCCATTGGCAAACACCCAGTCGCTGATATGAGAAAAAGCCAAAACAGAAACATCATGCAAAAGACCTGCTATTTGTTCTTCTAATGTCGCCCCGAGTTTTCTCAAAAGAATCATCACGCCAACACTATGTTCATACCTGCTGTAATTTTTAAAGATGAGATAATATTTGTCTGGAATTCCAAACTGGGAAATATTTTTTAATCTTAAAACAGATGGAGATTTTAATAATTCTAATAAAACCGGCTCTTTAATTTCAATTTTTCCATAGACCTTGTCGCTTATTATCATATATTCCATTCTACCAAAAAACCGTTCCGCTGCAAGCAAAACGGTTTTTTCAATAAGTATTTAAAATTTACATTTCTATTTAACAAATTCAATTTTAAGATCACGATTAAAAACTGAGGCGATTTTTTGCAGAGTATCAGTGGTAAAGTTTTGCTGTCCTGCTTCCATTCTGGCAACATTACTTTGCTTTGTGCCTATTTTTCTTGCTAATTCCGCCTGAGACATTCTTTTTTGTTTACGCAATTGCAAAATCTGGTAAGCAATTTCTAATTGTTTACCATACTCATCATAATATTTCTTAAATTTGGGATTTTTCAATTCTTTAGCAAGATATTCTTGAAAATCCTCTGCTTGTTTGATTTCTTTAATTTTAGTCATATATTTTTGGATTCTTTAAAACATTCTGATAATTTTCTTCGGCTTTTTTAATTTCAGAAACTGGTGTTTTGATTGTTTTTTTAAAAAAAGCGTGAAGTAAAATTATGGTCTTTTTTATAAACACAAAATAGAAAATTCTATGCCTATTCCGGCTAAAATCAACTCTTAATTCTCTAATCTTCCCTTTGATATGTTTAGAATAAGGTTCATCTAAATACCCTTTTTGCTCTCGTAAAAATTCAATGTATTTCAATATTTTTAATCTTTCTTTATCTTTCAAACCTTCAATATATTCTAAAGCCGGACTTCGGCCAGTTTTAACATCTTTATAAAATTTTGCCTTGTATTCTATTGTACTTTGATTATATATCATATATGATATGCCTGTCAAGAGATGTATAGTGAAAAACTTATAACAAATGCTGTTTTCATATTTTTCTTTTAGTAAAGACAAAAATTCCTCTTTCTTCTGTATCGAATTTTTCGCTCATTCCTCGAATAATCTTACCTAAATCAGCTTGCCAAAACTTCTTTTCAAAAAAATCTGGGTCACCAACAACAACTTTTGGCTTTTTATTCAAAACAATATCATTAACTAATAAAGCGTGCCCAAATTTCTTCTTTGAGTCAATTACTGACATATAAGTAATAAACATTACATCATTCCCTTTCTTCAAATTATCTGCAATTATTTTAGCGGCGTATTTAATATTTTTAATCTCCGAATAGAAAATCTTCTTAGTTTTTAATGGAATTTTGTGTTTTCGGAAGAATTTATTCATTTTTGAACCGTCGGTATCATGAGTACCGTAGCAAAATTTCTTAGTTTTTCTCTTGATTGCTTTAACCTTACTAATAAATAAATGTTTGTATTTCGGACGCACTATTAAATCTAATTCCCTACCTATAGTTTCTTGCTCAACTAATTTTAATCCTCTTCTTAATAAAATCCATTGAATAGCACAAGGAACACAACATAATCTTTGTTGAGTTAAAGCAATATATGGCGGTTTAATCTTTATTCTTTTCATATTTCCATTCTACTGTGTCCGTCCGTAGCTTACAATAGCGAAGGAGGACCAAAAAACCGTCCTGCTGCAAGCAAAACGGTGAAAAAACTACCCAGAGATGGGCTTTTTTGTTTGATTAAAACTTTTCTAATTATTTTTCTTTTTAAATGACCGAATACCTAAATCCCGACAAATCTTTTCTGCTAAATTGTTATCAATTTCGCTATGCCGAGGAACAGTTGAAGTTCTCTTCATAAAAGAATTAAAAAAGACGCTGTGCCTTGCGCCTTCTCTAACAAAAATACATCCGTTTTGGGTAAGATGTTTAATCAAATCCCTTCTTTTCATTATATAGAAACAGAAAGAGGTTCTCTGATTATTTTCCCTTGAGAAAACTCCTTTTTATTAAGAATACGGTTAGTTTCAAGAATTAATAAAAGAGCCTCTTTTAGATTTTCTTTTACCTCTTCAAAAGTCATCCCTTGAGTATTAACTCCTGGAATTTCTTCTATCCAACCTAAATACCATTTTCCACTTTTTTTATATACAGCTGTAAATTGTCTTGCCATGTAATTCTATTATATCTTTTCAAAAACCATTGTCAAATTTCTATCAAAAAACCGTCCTGCTGCAAGCAAAACGGTTTTTCAATCCATTAATTATTTTACCTATTCAGTCCGATAAACGGGCTTGCCTGTCCCCAAAATTCAGGCACCTCGCCGTTCCATTTTTCTATCCAGCGAAGCTCTACTACTTTGGGATTAGCCATTAACGCCTGCGCCTCAATCTTGATTGCCTGTGCTTTTCCTTCTGCCTCGGAAATTTTCTGCTGTTTTTCAATTTTTATTCTTTCTAAATCTCTTTCAGCTTTAAGCTTTAATTGTTCGGCAGTAACTTTGGCTTCAATCGCATCGTTAAACGCCGGGGAAAAATAAAAGTCAATAATGTTAAACTCGTCAACTATAATGGAGTTTTCCAATAATCTTTCCGTAAGATTTGCTTTGATTTGTTCTTTCACTTCTTCTCGTTTTGTAATAAGTTCTTCAGCGGTAAATTTTGCGGTTGTCGCTTTTACCGCTTCCTGAATGGAAGGAGCGATAATGCGGGTATTGTAATTTTTTCCCACCTCCTGCCAAATCTTGTTCACCAAATCAGGATCAAGATGATAGTTTAACGCAATCTTTGATGTTACCATCTGCAAATCTTTAGAAGACGCGCTGGCATTAACCTCGTCTTTTTGAATTTTCACATCTATTCTCTGTACTTGCTGAATAAAAGGTATTTTAAAATAAAGCCCTTCTCCAAAAACCTTATCCTGGACCGCTCCGAATTGTAAAAGTATTCCCCGCTCTCCTGCTCCTATTGTGCCGAAAGCGCTAAAGACAAACATAAAAATAATTATTCCAATAATTATTCTGGAAATAAGTTTTTCCGGTTTTATATCTTTTATTGTTTGTTCCGCGTTTGTCGGATTTACTTGCGCATAATCCATATTTTTGTTGAAATTTAATTTTTAAATCCTGCGACCTTTTTTTCATTCTACCAAAAAACCGCCTATATTAAAAGACGGCTTGGCGATTTTAAAAATCTACAACTAATTAAACTAAATATTTTTGAAACCAATCAACTATAATTTGATATGTTTCATCTTTATTAACCTCTAAGCCGTGGTCTGCTCCCTCAATAATTATCTTTTCCTTTGGCTCATTTGCGTTTTGAAAACATGCTTCCATTTCTGAAATAGGAACCGTATCATCCGCGGAACCGTGGATAAAAAGAATGGGACAATTAATTTTCTTGATTGATTCCAGTAAATTGTAATTTTCTAAATCTTTCCAGAATTGCGGCTTTATTTTAGTAATCGTTCCGTCAGGTTTAATTCTGGTTGAAATTCCTTCTGGATTATAGCCATCGCCAAATAATTTTGATAAAACTACCTTTGGACGCGATATAGAACCCATCATAACAAGACATTGAATTTTAGGCTCCAAAGCTATAGTAATAGCAGTCCCGAATGACTGGGCAAGAATACCAATTCTTGAATTATCAACTTTTGGTTGTGAATAAACAAAATCTAATATCTTTAATAAATCAGATTTTAATTTGGACAAAGAAGTTTCGCTATAATCGCCCTCGCTTTCTCCACTGCCAGAAAAGTCAAATCTATAAACCAAAAATCCGCTTTCAGAAAGATTTTTCGCAATATTATCAAACATTCCTGACTCTTCTTTAGTTACTCCAAAACCATGAACTAAAATTACTGTTGAATACTTTTCTTTTTCAACTTCGGGTATTGTTTCTAAACCAACAAGTTTCTCATTAAATTCATTTAAGGTCGTAATTTTTACTTCTTTCATATTTCCATTCTACCAAATTAATCTTTTTTATGCTACGCTTAATGTATGGACAACACTATCAAAAATATTGCGCGATGCGTCCCGGAAACAACACTTGGTTCAGCTTTATCTATGATAAAAAGCAGCCACGAGCCGGTTTTTGTTTTTAATGATAATTTTAATAATGATAATAATGAATTTCTTGGTTTGGTCCAGCCATACTATGTATTGTTTAAAAAAAGATTGCCTTACACGACTAAAGTTAAATCTGTAATTATTACTCCGCCAGACATAAGCGATTCAACACCTTTTTACAAAATCGCTGATTTTATGGTTGCCACCAGAATTTATTTTCTTCCTATATTGAATGACAAAAATGAAATTAAAGAAATTATAAGCGCTAAAAATATGCTCAAAGAAATATTAAAAAAACCTGATATTTTCAGCCAAATAGCGCAAAAAATAAAAATACAAAAAGCTCATACCGCCAATATAAATTCTACTGTAAAAGATGTTTATAAACTGCTTCGCGAAAAAGGGACTACCAGAGTTGTATTAGTTAACGACAAGAATAAATTAGTCGGAATTACGGTAAGAAAAGATATTGAAGATGCGTTTATAAAGCCGACTGACAAGCAGAGATCGTCTTCCAGAAAAGGAAAACCGATAAATTATTCTTTTGACCAGGAAAGAGCAACTCGGTTTAATGTTCCTATCTCAAAATTCTGCACCAGAAATGTGCTTTCAAACAAAAAACTTTTGGGAATTGAAAACTCCTTGAAAAAAATGATTGACCAGGAAAAAAACAGCATTGTGCTTGTGGATAAAAATAATTTCCCTTGCGGAATAATTTCCATTCGCACAATTTTGAAAGCTATGGCAAAATTTAGGCCAAAAAGAGAAATTTCCATTATCTTTAAAAAACCTTTGAAAACTACGCCTGATTATGAAATAGAAAAAATATACAACTTAATTGAAAAATTCGGGCAAAAAATAGATAAAAGAGCTCCCGTCAAAGAAATAAAAATCAATTTCAAAAAAAGCAAAAATCCTGCTGGAAACATTATTCTTTTCAATATAATGCTTTTAATGGAGCTTTTTTCCGGGAAGATTTTTGTTGCCGAGGTAAAAGAAAGAAAATTAATAATTGGTTTAGCGGAAGCCGTAAAGAGAATTGAAAAACAAATAAGAAGAAGCTGAAAACTTTGTCAAATTTTTTAGAAACAAAAATCATCCCGCTCGCGAGCGGGATGATTTTTTTGTTTCAATCAAACAAAATTGATTGTCAAATTAGATGCGGGTTACATTTGTCGCGTTAGGTCCTTTTGGAGAATCGGTTTTGTCAAAAGACACTCTGTCTCCTGCTTTTAACTCTTCAAAAGTCACATCCTTAAGCTCATTGCTGTGGAAAAACAAATCTTTGTCTTCGCCATCAACAGTGATAAACCCAAATCCTTTGTCTGTAAGGTTTTTAATTGTTCCTTCCATGATTGTGATTTAAGATAAGATTAATTAATTTTAGCTCCCTAAATAAACTCGACTAAATTTTGATAAAGACAGCTACCTATAAAGATATTAACATCTTAAAAATAATAAGTCAAGCATT
>JAGMAB010000005.1 GCA_023131055.1 Candidatus Parcubacteria bacterium
TTCTGTTTCTTCTTGGCTAGTGAAAGAAGTTAAAACTTTTTCTTCGTAAATCATATTTTTAATTATTTTTTTAGGATTATTTTTGTCAATTATCTCGACCTTTTCAGTTTCATAAAGATTATAGGTTTTTGAGAAATCTTGTCAAGCCCCCACACTTAATTTTTACAAACTAAAAATATTATCTAATTAAGTGGTGGGGGCAAGCCCTTTTAATACTTCAAGCCCTTTTAATTTCTTTTTTGAGGAAAAAAGTGAGAGCGATAGCCAGCGCGTCTGCCACATCGTCCGGCTTGGGAATTTCTTTAAGGTTAAGGGCTTTTTTAATCTTTTTCTGGACAATCTCTTTTTCTGCCCGTCCAAAACCGGTTATTGTCATTTTAACCTCTAAAGGAGTAATTTGAAAAGCCGGAATTTTGTTTTTAGCGGCAGTTAAAAGAATTACTCCTTTTGCCTGGCTCACGGGTATAATTGTTTTTGCGTTTATAAAAAAATAAAGATTTTCAACTATTAAAGCGTTTGGCCGGTATTTTTTTATGATTTTGCTTAAATCATTATTTATTTTTTTCAAACGGTCAGGAGTTGAAAAATCCGGCGTGGTTTTTATTAAACCATAACCTAAACAGCAAAACTTAGTTTTTGCTTTTTTTATTACGCCAAATCCCGTGTTGGCAATTCCCGGATCAATGCCAAGTATTATCATAATTTTAAGTTAGAGTATATTTCTTGGACCGCGTCATTGTCATCTAACGCTTCAAATAATTTTTCGCAGGAATTTTCTATTTTTTCATCCTTTTCTATTTCCTCTTTTGCCACCCAGTCCAAAGACGCGGATTCTATTTTAATGTCTTGTTTTTCCAGATTTTTTTTAACTTGTTCCAATTCTTCCGGTTTAGTATAAATATCTAAAAAATCTTCCTGCCAATAAATATCCTGGGCGCCCGCCTCAATAGCCGTTAATTCCAAATCTTCTTTAGTTTTGGCATCTGGCATTTGAATTTTGACATCTACGACAATACATCCTTTTCTTTCAAAGAGCCATTTTATTGCGCCTTCTTTGGTTAATTTACCTTGATGTTGGGTTAAAATTTGTTTGATTTCTCCCAATGTTCTGTTTTTATTGTCAGTAATGCCTTCAATAATTATGGCGGTTCCTCCCGGCCCGTACGCTTCGTAAATTACTCCTTCTAATTTTTCTTCTTCTTTTAATTCGCCTGTTCCTTTTTTTATCGCCCTGTCAATGTTGTCTTTGGGCATATTATATTTTTTCGCCTGTTCAATAGCTAAACGCAGTATAGAGTTTGTTTCCGGGTTTCCGCCTTTTTCTTTTGCGGCAACTAAAATCTGCCGAGCCAGCTTGGAAAAAATCTTGCCCCGTTTTTGGTCAGTAATCTGTTTTTTATGCAAAATTGTTTTAGCGTGCGAATGTCCTGACATGTTATTTTAATTTTACCTTGATTTCTTTAGTTAATCAAACTTATAAATCAAAAATACAGAAATTATCAAAACCGACAGAAACTTCCATACTACGTAGTATGGAAGTTTTTGTTCAAATGGAAATGATTGAAAAAAGGCGAAAATTAAGGTAAATTAAACCAAAGCGGGTTAGAGATTTTGAATTATGAAAAAATCAAAAATAATTCAGTCGCAAAAAGATTTACAAAAGATTCAAAAAGAATCTTTAGAACAAGCCCTACCTCAACAGAGGAGGGTTTTGTCTGCTTCAGACAAGATTAAAAGGAAAACCAGTAATTTGCCTGACCCGGCTCATTCGCCGATTGGTTGGAAAGATGGCAAGGGTTATGACCATATTTACCCTTGGATCCATATTCCACGAATACATCCTTTGAATTCTGGCGATACAGTTATTTTTAATAATCCAAATTCGCCGGCAAATCAATTGATTTTAGGCGACAATCTTGAGGTTTTGCGAATTTTGCCTAGTGAATGTATTGATTTAATTTACATTGACCCGCCGTTTTTCTCTGGCAGAACTTATAATATGATTTGGGGCGATACTAATGAAGTGCGGACTTTTTATGATATTTGGGAAAGCGGCATTGATTCTTATTTGGTGTGGTTTAATGCCCGTCTTTGGGAAATGCGACGGGTTTTAAAAAAGACTGGCTCAATTTATGTTCATTGCGACTGGCACGCCAGTCATTATATTAAAACTGAAATGGACAAAATTTTTGGATATGAGAATTTTCAGAGGGAAATAATATGGGATATTGCTGTGCTTTCGGGTTTCAAAACTCAAGCAAATAATTGGATAAGAGGTCACGATGTAATATTTTGTTATACCAAAAGCAATAATTTTGTATTTAATAAGCAATTCACAGCTCATAGGGAAGAATATATTGCTAGATTTAATAAAATTAATAAAGAGGGAAGAAAATATTTTAGTGGACGGGGGGAAAGGAGATATTTAGATGAAGTAGTTGCTAAGGGTAAATCTATTGGAGATGTATGGTCTGATATAATGTCTTTTCAACAAATTCCAACTTCAAAAGAAAAAATTGGTTATCCTACCCAGAAACCAGAGAAACTTTTAGAACGAATTATTAAAGCATCATCTAATGAAGGAGATGTTGTAGCTGATTTTTTCTGCGGCGGTGGAACAACTTTGGCAGTAGCAATGAAAAATAAGCGGCGATTTATTGGATGCGATTCTTCGCGAGTAGCGATTTCTGTGACATTAGATAGGTTAGTAAAAGTAGGCGAGGATATGAGTGGAGTAATGAGCAATGTTGCCGCAGAAAATAAAGCAATGCAATTAGGATTAGCTCATAAAGAACGCACTCTCAAAGCGAAAATTCCTAACATTGAGGTCTCTTATCTCGGCGTTTATCCTATTGATAAATTTGAGAGTTTTCCGCAGGATAATTTTATTGACTTTGTTTTAACTTGTTATGGCGCGAGTAGAAATACTGCTGAAGGAATTACTGATGGCTATCGTCCGCCAAGCCAAAGCGAACCAATTTTAATTGGACCATCAAGTTCAAAAAAATCAGTTGAAGGAGAAACAATAAAGAAATTTTTTGATGAGATAAAGTCGCGGCTTGAGCCAAATAAATTAGTGAACGCTAAAATTATTGGCTGGCGGTTTAGCCGGCAAGTAGTGAAGTACATCAAAATTTTAGAGGACTACATTGAAAGAAATAATCTGCCGGTAAAATTAGAATTGATTCCTTTGGATTCTAAAGAATTCCGGTCAAGGATTTTACAACGATATCCTGATGTGAGTGAGGCAGAGTTTTTTCTGCGGTTTTCCAAAGCGCCGGTGGTTGGCGACATTAAGGTTAAAAAGGTCGGGGATTTAGAATATGAATTTGAAGCGATTGACACATTTTCTACTAATGAGGACGGCTGGCTGGTAAATTGCCAGTGGGATTTTGATTATCAAACAGGGCATTTTTGCGCGGATAAAAATCATATTCTTTCCCGCGAGAAAACAAAAGATAAAAAACGCGGCGAACTCTTCAAGGCAATTTTGAAAGCAAAACACAAATTTGAGAAATTAGGTGAATGGTCTATTGCCTGTAAGGTGCAGGACAATTTAGCAGGAGAAACGATATTAAGTAAAAAAATTGAAATTAAATAATATGGCATTTTCAGAAAAAATTAAAAAAGAGGTGAAAAGAAGGTCTGCGTTTCAATGTTGCAGATGTAGAACTATTGGTGTACAAGTGCATCATATCATTCCAGAAGAGTCGGGTGGAGAAGATACAATTGATAATGCGGCTCCTCTATGTCCAAATTGCCACGATTATTTTGGTCAAAATCCTGAAAAAAGAAAAGAAATAAAGCAAATGCGGGATTGGTGGTATGAGGTATGTGATGAAAAATACAGCGAGGGTAAAATACTAGATGAATTAAAAAAAATGAATGACAAAATAGAACAGCTAGGAAGTATAAATACAAAAGAAGCCAAGGAAGAATTAAAAAATGAAATCTTAGAAGAATTAAGAACACAAACCAAAAAAGAAATGGCGAATAATATAGCGAGCTTATTAGATAGAACGAGTGAAAATTTGGCTACTGCTACAAGATTAGGTAATGGCGTATATGCTAATTTTCAATGTAAAAAATGTGGCAAGAGGATAGGATTGTTAATTGGAAAAAATGAATGCCCTAATTGTGGTGAGCCTATAAAGTAATCTATGTACTATTTTTTCAAACAACACGAAGAAAATTTTAAGGAATGGAAAAAATCAGGTTATCAAGGAATTCCTGATGCGGGTATTGTATTTTTGAAACATTTGGCTTCTGAAAATTTTAAGCCGGATGTTAAATTATGGAATGATAAGCAATGGCGAAAAGTTCAATTAGAAGCCATTGAGCGGTGCGTTTATTGTTTTGAGCTTTTGGACGAAAAAGATTTATTGACCAATATCGTAACTGGCGGCGGCAAAACAACAATTATAGGCGCAATGATTGCTTATTTGATGCTTGTCCATAATCAGTATAAATTTTTAATACTTACCCCAAATACAATTGTTAGAGAACGATTAGTTGATGAATTTGATAAAAATTCCGAAACCTATATTTACGATATTTTTCCCTTTTTTACAAATTCAAACGAGCATCTAAAAGACAGGATTTCTTTACATATAATGAAACCGACTGCAAGTGCTGCTGGAATAAGAGCCGGAACAATAATTTTAGGTAATATACATCAAATTTATGAAAGGACTGATAATTGGAGAATATTAAGAGATAATGTAGAATCACTTTGTATTTTTAATGACGAGGCGCACAATACAAAAGCGGAACAGTATAATGATTTAATTGGAAAATTGAAGCCAAAAAGATTTTTCCGATTAGATACTACAGCCACACCAGATAGATTAGACGGATTACACCCTGATAGTAAAATGATTTTTCTTTATGATATCGCTGAGGCGATGAAAGATAAAATCATAAAAAGAATTGTTGTTTTTCGTCCAGATATTAAAAAAGTAAAATTAACTTATGAGGATTTAGAAACCGGGAAAACAATTTCAGCAGAAGAAATTCCGTGGGAAGAAATTGAAAGACGAAAAATACCAGCCAGACGATATATTACCAGCGTTAAACCAATGCGTCAGCAAATTGCTATTGCTTGCGAACTTTTGAAAGAACAACAAATGAGAACGCCGAAACCATATAAGCCGCTTTTATTTGTTGTGGCATTATCTATAAAAGACGCGGAGAATATCAGAAAAGAATTAGAAAAAATTGGCAATAAATATGGTATAAATAAAATTCTTTTGGTTACTAATAAGTCAGAAGACGAATTAAAACAAGCGGCGCGGGATTTGAATAAAGATCCTCAAACAGAATATGACGCGGTTATTTCTGTTTTAATGTTAAGAGAGGGCTGGGATGTCCGAAATATTTCTGTAATTTTATTGTTTAGAAAGTTTTGTTATAAGGAAATTGATGGCCAGATGTTTTCCGTTTATGGTCCTCAATTGATTGGCAGAGGATTGAGGCGAATGAGTAAAAACCCAGAACAATGGGAATCTCTTTTTGTAATAGACCATCCAATTCTAAAACATAGTTGGCTTTGGGAAAATTTGAAAGCTACGCAATATCCGGATGAATTAGATCCTGCAAATGTAATAATTGATGAAGAGAAAATTTCTGAAGAAACAAAATCTGAAGAAATTGACGAAGGAGAAAAAACAGTTGAGGAAGCAGAAAAAGAAACATTAGATATAAGTAAATTAGATCCTACACCAAATCCTCCAGAAGTAGCAGAGCCGATTTATGAATGGCAGAAATTTTTAGATGAATATAAATATGATTTTCGTAGAATGAATATTACAGAAGATATAGAGAAGATAAAAAGCTTAAATCTTGATGCCGATTTGACAACACTGGAAAAAGGGAATGTTCCAAAGATAGAGATTGAACAAATTGCCCGTATAACCAAAACCGAACATTGGCCAATTGATGAGTTAAAAAAACAGCTAGTAAAACAAATACATTCAATTAGTCGCGATGCAATTTTAGAATATGATAGAAATCCTGATGAGAGGCAAGTAGTATTGATAAAAATTATAAGACAGCATATTAGAAAAAGGCTACTTAACGGTAGCGATATTGAAGATTCCACAGATGAAGTTCTATTAAGAAGGCTCTGGGCGATTATTGACCAAGTGCGTGATTTATTTTTAAGACCAGAGTTAATTGAAGGAATTTTTACTAAGAAATAATATGATAAGCAAAAAAGGAACTTTAACTAATTTAAAAAAGAGTCCTTATCGTAAAGAGAAATACGACTCTGCTTTAGAACGTGAATATATGGTAGAACTTGAACGAGATTTGGCAGTTATTAAATGGACTAAGAAACATAATATAAAAATTCCTTATAAATTTTTAGGATTTACCAGACATTATTTACCGGATTTTCTTGTGGAGTATAAAGACGGCCATAAGGAAATCCACGAAACAAAAGGGTTGCCGTTATTGCTTTGGGCTTCTACAAAGTTAAAAGGTGAAGCCGCCGAAGAATACTTTAGAAAAATAGGTTGGAGATACAAAATTATTACTAAAGGAAGACAGGCCTTTTATAATAAGGTTGAATAGGTTATGGAAAAAATAATTGAGAAAGTAAAAAAATTTTTAACAAAGGATTCCAATAACGGAAACAAAAATCCGGGCTTTAAGTTACTTCCAGATTATCCAATCAATCCTGATAAAGCAAAAGATATCCGTTTTGGACATAAGGAGATTATAACTACCATTTTTTCAATACTCAAAAACGCCGAACCTCCTTTTAATATTGGATTATATGGTAATTGGGGGACAGGTAAAACTACCATTGCTAAATCTGTTCAGAAGATAGCCAATGAGAATGGGTTTAAAACGCTTTATTTTGATGTATGGAAATATGAGAGAGATTCAATGCGGCGACAATTCCTTATTGAATTAGATAAGCAGATTTTTAATAACCGCCTTGAGTTCAAAAAACGCTTGAATCAATCACTTGCTACCCCAAAAACTATATCGCTTTGGGAATATGTAAAGCATGTTTTTTCAAGTTTAGCTATAAAAATAATAGTGGTTCTAACTGCGATACTCTTTATTGCTCTATTTATAGATTTTGGAAAATACGACACCGCGATAGACGCCCTATTTAGCGTAGGTTTATTGGGCATTTTTATAAGCTACATTCTAGCTTCTTTTAATATAATTACTGGTTCTGTCCAAGAACATCGAACGGATTCGGCTGAAGGATTCGAATATCATTTTAAAAATTCCTTTGTCGAGCCCGAACTTTTAGGCAACACTTTATTGGTGGTAGTAGATAATCTTGATCGCATTGAAGATTCGAAAGCCGTTAATGCGCTTTCTGATATAAAAACCTTTCTTTCTGAAGACCACAATGAAAAACAGAAAGTTCTATTTCTTATTCCTTGTGATGATGAGGCGTTAAGATCACAGCTATTTGAAATTTATGGTTCTGATTTTGATGCGGATGAGTTTTTGCGCAAGTTTTTCAATCTTACATTAAAAATTCCGCGATTTATTGACCTTGATTTATACAACTATGTAAGAGATTTACTAAAGGAATCCGCTGTTCCTGAATTTGATAATGATTATGA
Source organism: Candidatus Parcubacteria bacterium (assembly GCA_023131055.1). GTDB lineage: Bacteria > Patescibacteriota > Minisyncoccia > Minisyncoccales > JAGMAB01 > JAGMAB01. The sequence continues at coordinate 7,593 of JAGMAB010000005.1, forward strand.
TCTTGAAGGTGTAATTATAGCAGCATTACGAGATAATCCGAGAGAAATCAAACAATTTATTAATTCTTTAATACCGCAGATTTTACTTGTCCGCGAAAGAAAGCTCGAAATCAAGAATATAGCTTTTCTCGCAAAGTTGTTAATCATAAGACAAAAATTTCCAATTCTCTATTCTGTTTTAGAGGAGCGGTCTTTACGTTCTCAAATTACCCTTGATGACGAAGAACTAATTAAGCACTTCGAAGAAAAACTTACTTTAGAAAAATGGACACAGAATAGAATCGCTCAAGAAATAGAGCGGTTTAAGGATTTCAATAGAATTACACCCGGCATCAATGAAAAAAATATTGATGTGTTTCTAACTCTTAAGCAATCAGACGAAGAACGCGAAATTTCAGAGTGGAGCAGTTATGTATTAGCGGCAGAAGAAGATAATGAAGATGATGCTCAAAAAATCTTTTCCAGTATAAAGAAAGATAATAAACTTATCTCGTTAGACCATTTATTAAAAAGCCGAGTTGATAAAATTAGAAAAGGTCCAAATACTTTAAAGTTTGTATCTATTACCATAAGAGTATTGGAAAAAAACAAAGAACCTCTTAAAAACTTTTTTGATGCTGCGGCAAATCACTTTCCATTTGAGGCAGATTTCTTGTCTGTTTATAAAGATTTTAACCCTAAGGCAGTTTTTAATTTTTGGTATCCAAATACAGAAAAAAGCAAAAGAAAGCGTTTAGTAATTCCTTTCGTCAACTTGCTTGGCACTACAACTGGTGAAGGATTAACTGCTTTGGATGAAGATTATGCGTTGAACCTTCTCGACACTATAAATACCAAACCAAATATATTTACTTCGCAGAGATCAAATATTCAAACCTACATTGCCGCCAGCTTATTTTCTCACCCTTACCTTTTTCAGTTTAAAAATGATTTAGCCCGTAAATCATTTATAACAAAAGAAGCTGCAGCTAAATTTGTAGATTCCCTTGATCCAAAAGATTTTGAGGAAATAGCAGAGCTTAAAGAGCTTTTCAACTTTTGGGAAAAACTATCCTTGCCTGATGGATCTATTATAAATTCTTTTAAGAAGTATAGAGAGTTTGCTAAAGCATTTGAGACTAATGGTGAGGACGAAAAAATAGTTATATCTCAATCGTTGTTTAGTTTTTCAAAAAAATACATTGAGGTATTAGAGAAAGAAGAATTAGATCCTGCTCTTTCTCCAGAGATTGCCACATTATCTACAATACTTGGAACTTATTACGAACAAATAAATAAAGAATCCAAAAAACAAATTATTGCGGTTATAGATTTTTATTCATCTATTGAAAAAAACACAAACAAAAATATTTTGGAAGCAAAAATATCGGACTTCATAAAAAATTCTGATGATGAAGTGTTAAGAAAATTCTCTGTGAAAAAACTTAAGGAATGGACGAATAGGGCAACAATAACCGATGCTGTGGTTCAACGGAGCATAATAAATCCAACAATACTTTTAGAAAAGAGATTATTTGAGGAGATAAATGAGGGTAAAAATCAAACAATTGTTATTGGTATTATAAACAACAATAAAAATGTATTACCCTTTTTAAAGGCAATTAACTATACTTTGTCATCTCCTGATAGTACGATAGAACAAATAATCGTTCACTTACTGAATTTTGATATCGATACGCTATCAGATTCTATGGAAGCCCTAAAGGGGCTTGGAATTGGTCAAATGAGTAATAGGGTTGAACAACTAAAAAACAGATTAATTGAATATAAGAATTCTCATACTGACGAGAACGACAAAATCTTCAAGATAATCAAAAAACATAATCTAAACAATATTCTTTTCAATAAAGCACAACTTTCTGATTTAGGAATTGATTAAAAAGCTTTAACCTTTCAGCCAAAATAGTTTTCGTTTCAAAATATTTCAAAATAAATTATGGATTCTTTGATAAAAAATCTTTTAGATGTCAAAGCAACTGACCATTGGAAGATTCAAGAGTGCGAAAAATAAGGAGCAATTCTATTTTTTGAGGAGTAAAACAAAATGAAGAATAAAGTAAAATTTATTAGTATAGTTATTGGAGTGGTAGTTTTAGTTTTAGTGGGTTTAGAAAAATAGGGTCAACTCTGTTTTTACCAAAATTTAGAGGGCAAAGTTGAGGGAAGTTTAATAAAACAAAATATATGGTAAAGAGAAATTTTCAATCTCATGTGATAAAAATTTATTGTATGAAATGCAAAACTCTTCTTTATAGATACAGAAAGGAGGGGCAGGGACATTTAGTCAAATGTTATAAAGATGGGATTATTGGAGATAATACAAAAGGGAATTTAAGATGTCCTAAATGTAAACAGTTATTTGCGAGAGAGGCCGTGTATCACAATCGGCAAGCCAATAAAATAATTCAAGGAAAAGTTTATGTTGAAAGATAAAATAAATCTATGAAAGAAAAATCAGAAACAGTGAGGGGTAGAGGAGAGTGCTTTTAAGTTTTCCACAGGATTGCACTTGACAACTTTTTATTTTCATCTAAAATGATAATTGAAAGTAGCCTGCGCCTACATAGTAGTGTGCAGGTTTTTCATTTTTGTGGATAAAGATATAAAAGAAAGATTGCCATTTCCAAAATGAAAAAAGGCCATCGTCCTAACGGTCGACGCCCTTTTTTGATACTCTATTATAAATAGAGCAAATCATAAGACCTTGTCAAGAGCAATTTCGGGGTAGAGTGTTTTTTAATAATTTTTCAATTTCTTTTTGAGAAAAAGAACTATTATTCCCGAGAAAATAGAAAGGCAGAAAGCGAATAATAAAAGAGAAAAATGTTTTGGAGTTGCGGCAGTGACCGAAGCCAAATTTTTTTCTTTAGCGATATCTTTAATTTGAGGAGAACTGTCCTCCTCTAAAATTGGTAAAGGATTATTCTCCACTAATTTTTTTGGTTCGGGCAGAGCATTAACAGAATTTGGGGTTAAAATTGAACTCCATTTCCAATTTGTCTCAAAGCGATTAAATGACTGGCCCAAGAGCGCTTTTTCAAACACAACTTCATCTATAATTTTTCCATTTGGCTGAAAAAGTTTCAAATGGTCGCCGCTGTTATTTAATGTAATTTTTGTTTTTTGCCTGTCAAGAATTAAAAAGCTTTGTTTTTCAATTTTTGTTTCTTCGGGAAAAATATAGCTTTTGGTTTTACCGACAACATCCATTATTTTCCAGCCAGAAAGATTAACTTCAAAATCATTTTGATTGAAAAGTTCTATCCATTCGTGGACTATAGGTATATAACTTTTTGATAGCAGGAAGATTTTTAAACGGGAACAGATACTCAATATCTAATTGGTTTCCTTTGATTATTATCTTGTTGGTAAGTTTTTGGACAAGAGATACTTTCATTTCATATGTAGCATTTTCTAAACTTTCTTTCCATTCTTGATAAATATCCTGGAGAGATTTTATTCTAGAGTTCATTTCTTCTTCACTAAGAAGGAGTTGATTAAATCTTTCTTTCTCGCTAATTAAGTTTTCTATCTCTTTGTTGCACTTTTCTAATTTTCTATTATAAAAACTTTTCTCAATAGATCCTTCAGTGTAGAGTTCAGCATATCTTTCTTTTGCTCTTTTTTGAACATCCAGAATTTTTTTGATGGCTTCTAATTTCTTTTGAATGCGAACTCTTTTATTTTTCTGTTCTCGGTAGAATTTAAGTCCCTCTATTACTTCTTTAGGATTAAAGAGGAGATTCTTTAGATTTTCCCATATTGGTGGGAGTATTCTTGATTCGCTTATAGTAGGGGCTTGGCATAAGTTGGGAGTAAAGGCCGGTCTGATGCCGCTACAGAAGTAGTATTTTGTTTCTTTGCGGTGAGGATCGGCAGGGCGTCTGGCGCACTGATAACGGCGACCGTCAAGACCGCAAACTATTTTATGTTGTAAAGCGTAGACCAGCTTGGTTTTTCTTGGCGAAAGTATTTTATTCTTTTTTAATTGCTCTTGGGCTTTATTAAAAGTTTCTTCTGAGATAATAGCCGGAACTTTTACCTGGATCCAGTCTTTTTTAGGTCTGAGATTATTGTTAATCCTGGTTCTATTTGGATTTTTGTATTTTCTATAATAGAACTCGCCAGCGTAAAGTTTATTCCGCAGGATCCGTCCTAATGTTCCTCTATTCCACCAGTTCTTACTTTTAGTTTTTTTGAGATGACTTCTGCCTATTCTGTCAAATTTAGTGGGAATTTTTAAGGAATTTATTTTTTGCTGGATTTTATATTCGCTTAGTTTACTATCAACAAGCCAGGAGTAAATTTTCTTTACAATCACAGATTCCTTTTTATCTATTTCCAGCTTCCGGATTTCTTTATTAACTCGGTAGCCAAAGGGCAGAGTGCCGCTCAAATATTTTCCTTCCTTCATAGCTTTTATCATTCCTTCGTTTCGGGCCTCTAGAGTTATTTCTCTTTGCCATTCCGCAAAAACTCCTGCGCTTTGAAACATAGCGCGTCCAGAAGGAGTAGCAGTATCAAATCCTTCAGTAATAGATTTTAGCTCTATTCCTAGATTTTTTAATTCTGACACGGTATTCAATAGCAGGGTAAGTTTTCTGAAAAACCTATCTAATCTGTATACAAGCACAATGTCAAACTCCCTGTTCCTGGCATCTATCAGAAGTTTTTGAAGACCCGGTCTTTTGTCTACGCTCCCGGAAAAGCCGATGTCCTTATCATAGATATGTTTTTTATCCAAATTCAAGCCGTTATTTTTTACAAACTCTTTTAATTTTTCCTTCTGAGTTCGTGGACTGTAACCTTCTTTTTTTGCTTCGTCTGATGAGCATCTTATGTAAATAGCTACGCGTTTGAGTTTTGTTTTTGCCATATATCTTAAATTTAATGTGCCATCATGGATTTGTATAAGCTAGTCCGCTTAAAACCACAATGGCACATTAAAAAAGCGGACTAGCCTTATTTACTTTTCTATCTTTATTTTAGCGCACCACGGAAGAGTATCAATAGTAAGATAGCTCAGCATTTTGGGATCGTTTTTAGATTTCTTTCTTTTGACTTTTTGAGACTCTATTTTTTGTTTGTTTGAAAATACTATATCAAAAATCTCAAAGAGTAATCTTTTCCTTTCTTCTTCCGGCAAAGTCGATAATTTCATTTTGATTTTAAACCGCTTAAGGTTTATTTTGTTTTCTCGAAGATAGAATAATAGCATATTTGATTCTTGACTTCACATGCTTATTAAACGATAGAAAGTATTTGGTCTATTTAAGCTCCTTTTCAGTCTTATTTATGTAATGCCCTATATAAAGAGCAACAGATGCTATAGATACGCATTTAACGAGCGCAACGAGTATAATTGATAGGTTATTCATAGATATGGGGAATTAAGAAAGGGAAGTTGATTTCCCGACAAATTCCTGTAAATTAGTTAATAATTTAACTTTTTTATTTCCAAACATCTTCCGACTTAATAGTTTAGCTTTTTAAAAGCACTCCGCGAACAATTGTTCGCGATTCCGGCCACTTATTTTATGTCTTGGAAAAAAAGGAAGACGGAAATCTAACCGCTTAATGAAAATTTCAGGGAAAATTTCAGGGAAAATTTCATAAAATTTCTGAATGTTCGTATCTGGTTGTGAATCTGATAGTGTATCCATGAACCTTATTTGATTGTGAATTTGTAGCCGTTATCTAAATTCGTTGTTTAAGTTGAGGTGACAAAAAGAAAGTACCTCCCCGAAAATTCAGGATATCAGATTACATAGAACTTATGAAAAATTTTTGAAATGTTGTTCCGTTTTCTCCCGGCATTTCTCAAGCCTTCGCCAAACCTTTCCACTTTTTCAGAAAAGGAAAAGAGTGTCCGTAAGCTATCCGACAATCTCTTTTTACACTTCATTCAAGTCGAGTATGACATTAAGTGAAGCTGAGGGACTTATCTGTGAACCGACATATTCCCCTCATTTAACCCTCCAGTCGGTATTTAAAAAACAAAGCGCTTCCCACTTGTTGCGGGAAGTGAGAATTTGCTGTCAATAATTCCCACAACAAAATTACTGATACTCATTTTTTAAATAAAAAACGCCCCCAGAGCGAGCCACGAAATTTCGCGATTCGTTCTGGGAGCGTTTCCCTGATATGCACTACAAAAGTAAAATTTTCAAATATCTTTTTCTGATTTTAGAATATCAAATCCAAGAATCCTTGTCAACACTTCATTTTTTAAGATCCTAATTTCAAATAAATTTTATGGATTTTCCGGTTACCCTTTTTTGTAATTTGTTTTTTCTTTCCTTTTATCATTTCAAAAGATTCTCCTTTGTAGGAAAATGTTATTCCTGTTAATTCTTCAACTATAAATGTTAGGGGCATAATTCTTTTGCATCTAGGACAAGTTAATGGAATGGGTAATTTTTTATTCTTAATATCCAAAATAAGGGGAGCCTCTATTTTTTTATTTCGATATAGAAATTCTACTCTCTTTACTGTTTTGTTTTTTACCTGTTTTAGTAGCGGGAGTTTGCAGTGAGGACAATTTATAATCTCAGTTTTTTCTAAAGATTTATTTTTCATATTACTTTAATTTATCAATTTTTACGCATTTTTTCAAGGAACATATTTTATGGCTACGAGGCACCTAATTTTCTTAAAGTTATGGCACAATAAAAAAAGGATAATCGTTTTGATTATCCCTGTTTTATTGATAGCCACAAAGAAAACTATCTCGTTACTATTTCGAACAATCTATTTTTTGTCTTTGCTCTCCACAGCAAAAGATTTATCTTTCCTCTTAATCCGTTTTTGGCTTCCTTTTCCATTCGTTCTTCTTCTGTCCAATATCTTTTTAATTTCTGAATATCCGGGCGTTCTTTTCTTTCTCCAAAAAACCAGTCCAAGGATTCTTTATCTATTTTCCGTCCATGTTTTTCAGCAAATTTAACCAAAGAAATTGCGCGCTCAAATTCCCACTGAATCACATTTTTTATTTGCTGCTTTTCCCATCGGCCAGGAGTTTTTTTTAATCTCTCCATATTTTTTTCAATCTCGCTTTTTAGAAACTCCAAACAATTTAGTAATTTGTACATACTGAATTATCTTAAAACTGCAATCAGATCTTCGTCAGCCGGAGCCTGTTTTTCTGCTTTAGTTAGGAAAGATTTTGTGAAATTGCAAGCCGGGAATTTTGAGCAACCCCAGAAATGAAAAGCTATTCCACTCTTTTTGCTTATTCCGGATTTTTCAATGAGTACAGAGCCGCATTGAGGGCAAACATTTTCATCTTTCTTTTGCTTAATCTGCTTCTTTTCTTTTTCAGGATTGTCTTTGACTTTCGTTTCCTGTTCATCTTCTTTTCCTTCAATCAATTGCTTCAATTTCAGATAGTTTTTGTGAACCACTTCTGGTTTTCGGTTTCTCAGATTTATCATTAAACTCTTGCTTAAAACTTTTCCATCAGGCGAAAGATTAATTGTCTCGTTCAGCTGACAAAAAGGATATTCTTCAGATTCTAATTTCATGATTATTTTGAATTGATTTAAAATTAAAAAACCGGAAAGAACGACCTTTTAATTTTCTTCCCGGTACGCGCCCACAAGAAAAAGCGCTATTTCGCGAACTCTATCAACTTGCAGTGATCTTTTGGGATAATTCTCCAGCCCCAAATACAAATCCAGTAAAAATCTCCAGGATCATCATAGACATCCATAATCTCTCCGGGCTTAAATCGCCAGTCTATGTCAAGCCATTCTTTGATAACCTCAACTTTTATCTGTTTCATAATTTTGACACTGAAAACATAAGACCCGGTTTGGATCTTTGTTGAAGAATTCGAAGTTTCCATAACTGCAATAGCGACCACATTTAACACATTCGAAATGATCCAAGAATCCATACCAACCTGCTGGATCATTTATTCTTTTTTTCCATGTCTGATAGAGTTTCAGGTTATGCTTGACTGCTTTTTCGTTCATATTAGTAGGGTAATTGGATTCCGAAATTGTGGGTGTTCAGAAAATAATCTATAGTTTCAATCTCGGCGGTATTTTGATCAATTCCTGATTGTACTAATTCTGAAATTTCAGCTTGCAGTTTTAGTTTCAATTCCTCAAAAATCTCCAGCTGGGCCTCCTCGCGGATGTCCTGAAAAAAAATTCTCATAGTTTTTGATTGCTTTCCGCTTCGTGTTTTTCAATTGCTTCTGATAGGTCTTGAATTGTTGTACCAATTTTTCTTTCTTGTCTTAAGATATGGGCTCTCACACTCCTTCGTACTTGCTCTGCAATACTGCGTTCTCCGCAGTACATTCTCAGATTGTAAAGATCTCTGAGCATTTTTTTTGGAAGTTCTAATTTGTACATGTCTTTCAGAAAATTAAATCTAGGAAGTCCATAGGTTCGACTAATTCTTATGAACTTCAATAAACCTGAAAAAACAGCTTTCTCTCTGCGAGGTCTGTGATTGAAACAATAATAAGCATATTTATTTTTTATTTATCAACCTCCCCCCGCATCATATAGGGTGTAGTGTAATAATAGTCTGTAGTTCGCCACACAGGAGATTTTTTAACAAAAATGCTACTATAAGAACATTAAACTAATAACATCGCATTACTTGTTTTCCCCTTAAAAATAAGGAGTTGTGTATGCGATTTTAGTTAGAAAGAGAGATACTGTGTGTGTTCAATCTTTCCTGCAGAAACAAAAAATAAATGGTATTATAAATTAAAATATTCAAATAATAATGATTCATAAAAAAGCTTTTAGAATTGAAGATTCTCCAAATCAATGGGTTCGCCGGACAAGAAAGATGTATGAAGAAGTGATTAGGACGACTTCTTTAAGGGGTTGGTTTGCGATTCGAGAAGCGCGAAAAAGGGCCCAAAAAGGTTGGATAAAAATGGGTCAGTCTAGATTCAAAATGAGACGTTATAAACTTAAATACAAGAAGAAGTGGAAACGAATTGAATATCGCAACGGAGAGCATGTTAAAATACTCCGAGATTCACCCGAAAAGAAAGTAATAAAATTAGATAATGGGAAAATGCCGTTGCCGAGTTTTCAGGATCTCACTTAAATCAAAGAGAAAAGAACGGATATTATTTCCATTCTTTTGTTTTGGAGACGAAGGATATTCTCTCAAGGTTTTATAGAATAGATAATTTCTTATTTTAAAGTTTAGAATAAGAGATTTTTTATTCTTAAGCATTAAGAAAAACGAACAGCTGTTCGTTTTTTAATAAATGTCGAGTTTTTTGATTTGAGTTTACAGAAAGCGATCTTGAAATTTTTGAATGATTTTGCTATTCTGAAAGTAGAAATTGAATAGCCTAACCCTTATAACTTTGTTGTAAGGTATGGCATAAATAACCCTCACAGGTATTAAGCTTCTCGTCAGAGCACCTGTGAGGGTCATATCAGGAAACTGATATGGGTGTCGCAAGGCATCGCTGGCGGGGAGCTTTGTGTTTTCCGGACCAGCGAATCATTAATTAAGTAAAATTTATGAAAAGTCAAAAAGGTTTTAGTTTAGTTTTTGTCCTTCTTTTAATTATTTCTGTCTTTATAGGGATATTTGGAATTGTAGCTATAATCAGTAGTTTGGGAAAAATGGTTTCTTTTGGTTTTTCTACGGGTTCAATTATTGATTACGGTCCCGGTCTTTTGTTAGGAATTATTCTTTTTCTTTTTGCTAAATCTCTTGATAGAAAGGCTCATAAAATTAAAAATAAGGTTCAGAACTTAAAGAAAGAAGAAAAAGAAACTAATGAAATTTAGTTTTTGGATGATTAGATCTAAATTTCTTAAGACAAACATGAATCAAAAAATCAAAATTATTATAGGAATATTAGTAATTTGGGCGGCAACACTCTCAATATTAACCGTTTATTTATTTGTCCAGGCCAATCAGTTGGATGACAGGGTTGTTGTGTTGGAACCGGTAAAATTAGATTGTGAAATCGTTAATGGCAAAAAACATATTTATAAGAATCAATGCCTTCCGGAAAATTATGAACCGCAGGTTCTAACTGAATTATCTAAAAGAGCTAGTTGGTTAGGCACATATCAATATTTAGACATAAGAGCTAAAATGTCTATTGAACAGTTGATTGTTGATGCTGAGAAAGACGGTATGTGCTTAGCGGTGGTGTCATCTTATCGTTCTAAGGAAGAACAGCAAAGATTGATAGATGATGCTCCTTTGAGTCATATAGCCTTTCCGGGCCAGAGCGAGCATCACACTGGCTTAGCAGTTGATTTGGGAGCTTGTCCAATGAAAGACGGTAAAAGAGATGACAGTGTTGAGAGGCTTGAACTTAAGAATCCTTTTGGTGAATTACTTGAATATCAATGGTTGAAGAGGAACGCAGAGAAATATGGTTTTGAAGAGAGTTATCGCGAAGATAATAGAAGTGAAACTGGCTATCCTCCGGAGCCTTGGCACTGGAAAATGATAGTAAGGTAAGTATGTTAAATTTATTAAATCAAAAACAGGCCCCTTTCTTATGGGCTTTTTTACTTGAATTTTGAAGGCAAAAAGTATAAAGTAAATTAAAAATATAAAAATAAAATATGAATTCAAAAATCAAATTACAAACTAATACGCGTAATAAAAATGGTTTAACTTTTGTGAAAGAAGTAGCTAAGTATTTTATGGATTTTTTAGAGACAGATTTTCACAAAAGAAGGATGCCAAAAAAAACTATTAAATTTCGTAATGAAAATAATCTCCTTATTGGTTTAAATCTTAATAAGTATTCTGCTTTTAATAAAATTGCTTGGAAATCTATTAATCACGCTTTTGAAAAGAATATATTAAATAAGATTGAAAAAGGAGTTTATAAAGTTAATATCCCTAATAATCTTTTAGATTTGATTAATGTTCAAGTAAGAAAGGTTTCTGAAAAGAAGGTCAATAAAGTTATTAAAGATGTTTCTAAAGAGTTGGAACAATCAGCAGTTTTACATAAAAAAGAATATGATAAGGCAATGACAACCGCGTTAGAGAGTGCGTCAAAGATAATTAAAGATAATTTAGTATCGCCTTTCATTCACGATATTGAAAAGCCCTTAGAAAATTTGAATTTGGGAGACGAAAATATTATTTATCTAATGGAAGAAGAATTGACTACCGTTTTAGTTAATCTTTTAGAGAATAAAGCCTCTGAAATAATAAAATTTTTAATAGCTAAAGAAAAAATAAATATTTTAAAAGAGATTGAGTCAGTTTTTAATACTGTTGATGTTAAAAACAATATCATTGATTTTTTTGATAATTTTAAGGTTGCTGATTTATTCGCGGAAGTTTTTGAGATGGATAGGAATAGAAATATTTTAGATAAGCAAGAATTTTATCTTTATTTTTGTGATATTACTTTTAGTAAGACTAAATATCCAATCTTCTATATTCCATTTAGTGTTGAAAAACAAGGTGATATTTTAAATATCAATTTTGACTCACAGGTATATATTAATAAAAAAGCTTTAGAATACATAGTTCAAGAATATAATAAAGAGAAAGGGAAAAAGGGAAGTTTGAAGACAATTTCAGAAAGAATAATTTATCTTGCACAGTATAAAAACGATTTTAGAGAGGTGCTTGGCAGTATAATCAATGAGATAGTAAATTTCTTTGAGCTTGATTTGGGTATTAATATTAACAACTCCGATTCACAGATTGCAAAAAGTTCCTTAGTGAGAATATCAAATACCTGTTATATAAGTTTATTTGATAAATCTGATGAGGCTTTAGTTAATGATTACGAAGAAATTTTACAGCTTTTGTCGGAAGAAGATAGTATTATTGCTGGAGCTTTTAATAATTTTATAGAAGATTTTATCCATAAAAATCCAGAACCTTTTAACGAAGAAGTTGAAGACGAGTGGGATGATATGGACACAAGAGACAAATTGGTATTCGCAAGCCCAATTCCATTAAACAGTGAACAACGCCAAATTTTAGCAGCAATTAGGAAAGATGATTGTAAATATATTACGGTAGAGGGTCCACCCGGGACAGGAAAAAGTCATACCATAACGGCTATTGTTTTTGACGCGATTTTAAAAAATCAATCAACGCTGGTTTTATCTGATAAGAAAGAAGCACTTGATGTGGTTGAAGAAAAAATAACCGAGACAATGAATAGAGTTAGATTTGATAAGAAATTTCAAAATCCTATACTTCGCTTAGGCAAAACTGGTAATACTTATAGTCAAATACTATCAAATGCCTCAATAGAAAATATAAAAACTTATCATAGGGCTGTAAAAAAAGATTATAAGGCATTGGAGAAAAACATTGATAAGACAATGAATTCTTTGAAAGAGGATTTAGAAGCCGAGATTTTAGCATATAACAATATAAATATAGAGGAAATTTTTGAGCTTTTTAAATTGGAAGATTATTACAAGGAAAAAGGTTATCTTGTTGATATTGAAGAAGTTTTAAGACAGCCAGAATCAGCCATAGAGCTTGAGGAATTTAGAAAAATCCTTACTAATCTTAAAAGCAAACTTGCTGAATATAAAGGTGAGAGAATTATAGAAAACAAGTTATTAAGATTATTTGAGTTTTCGGTTGATACTTTTAGTGATTTATCAAGCTTCCAGAAATTTTTATATCTATTAATTGTTCTTTCAAAACAAGTACAAAGATTAAAAAACACATATAAAGATGATATCAACAGGCTGAATTGTTTTAAAGAATTTTCTGATAAAGATTTATTTGAACTAAATAAATTTATCAAAAAGTATGGAGACCTCAAAAATTTCATTTTTGGTTATTTTTTGAAAGGACGAAGAATAAAGGAGTTAGATATTGAATTTTTAAAAGCTTTCCCTTTTTCTGCTTTTGAGCAACCTCACCAAAACCTAAATCAATTTAAAAAAGTTGTTGAAATTTTTAATTTCGCATTGGAATTAAAAAATCAACTCCCGAAAGAATTTATTTCAAAGATAGATTATCTTAAAATAATTCACCGATTTATATTTGATACAAAGATCCAAAACTTAATTAAAGAGATGGTTGAATTAGGAGAAGATGTTAAGTACTTAGCCGAAAATTTAAAGAAATATCCTAAAACATCAAAAAAAGTAAATCTAAGTTTGTTATCGTTTAAAACCCTGTGCGACAATCAACTAATAGAGATACCGAGTTTAAATTTTAATAAACTAATAAGATATATTAATCTCAAGCAAAAAGTTATTAAAGATTTCCATAATGTCCCTTTGCTAAATTACGCGAATCAAAAGAAAAATATAGAGGATTTAGTAACAACACAAATGACATATTTATTAGATAAGAGAGTAATAGATTTTTATGAAAAAAGCCGATCTATTGCGAGAGCATTGAGAGATATTATAAGAAGTAAAAGGAGATTTCCCAAAGATGAGTTTATTAAACTTAAGGAGTCGTTCCCTTGTATTTTAGCTGGTATCCGTGATTATGCCGAATATATACCTTTAGAACCTGAAATATTTGATTTAGTTATTATAGATGAAGCCTCTCAAGTTAGTATTGCTCAAGCATTTCCCGCTTTGTTGAGAGCTAAGAAGATTATTATTTTAGGTGATAAAAAGCAGTTTAGTAATATTAAGGCGGCTCAAGCGCGTTGTGATACAAATAGAGAATATATTAACGACCTTGAGGATAATTTTAGACATAATATTTCAAAAGAGCAGACAAAATTAGTTAAACTTGAAAAATTTAATATCAAAACTTCTATTTTGGAATTTTTTGAATTTATTAGAAATTATCATATTCAACTATCAAAATATTTTAGAGGTTACAAAGAAATAATTTCTTATTCAGATAAATATTTTTATCAAGAAAGTTTACAAGTAATGAAGATAAGAGGAAAGCCGATTGATGAGGTGCTGAAATTTACATTCATTAAACACGACGGGAAGCAAGAGACTATACAAAATGCCAATGTTCCAGAGATTGAATTTATAATTTCTGAACTTAAGAAACTAAAAGAAAAGGACAGCAATTTAAGTGTGGGGATTATTACACCGCATACTAACCAGCAAAAATTAGCGATGGAGATGATTAGTAAATTACCGGAAAGAGATTATTTCTTTGAAAAGTCAAAACTGAAAATAATGACATTTGACACCTGCCAAGGTGAGGAGCGAGATATTATTTTCTACTCAATGGTAGCTACCGAAGAATTAGATCGGTTATGGGGAGTATTTATTAAAGATTTGAGCAATGTTGATATTGAAGAAGACGGCAGAATAAAAGCACAAAGACTAAATGTTGGATTTAGTCGTGCTAAAGAATGTATCCATTTTGTACTAAGTAAGCCCTTGGACGAGTATGCTGGTTCAATAGGTGGAGCTCTTAGACATTACAGTAATACACTAAAAGAGGCAAAAAAGGAAAAGAGTGTAGCTGAAGTTGACCAAAAATCAAAAATGGAGCCTGAAGTAATGAATTGGTTTTATCAGACTCAATTTTGGAAAAAGAATAAAGACAATATTGAATTTAGACCTCAATTTGAATTAGGCAAATATTTAAAGCAGTTAGATAAAACCTATAATCACCCTAAATATGTGGTTGATTTCCTTTTAATTTATCAAGATGAAACAAATAAAGAACATAAAATTATAATTGAATATGATGGCTTCCAAGAGCATTTTAGGGAAATAGATGAAGTGAATGAATTTAATTATCATTATTATTATTCTGATGAAGATGTCTATCGTCAGAAGGTGCTTGAAGGTTATGGTTATAAATTTTTAAGAATTAACAGATTTAATGTTGGCGAAAATCCAATAACCATGCTTGATGAGAGAATTGCCAATTTAGTTAAAAAAGCTCCGATTGGTAGTAAATTATTAACTAACATTCACGAAACTATAGAGGGATTACAAAATGGTAAAATGAAGGAATGCCCGAAATGTAAAAAAATAAGAAAAGTTGAGGAGTTTAGAGATGACTCTTTGATTACGGGTTATGGAAGATTTTGTACTTATTGTAAGGGATTTAGCCCAGTGAAAATTTCTAGGCCAAGAAAAGATACACAAGAAACTAAAGTTTTCAGCGATAATAAATGTCCTAGTTGTGGTTCAGATATGGTGTTGAGACACGGAAGGTATGGTGAGTTTTATGGTTGTTCGAAATTTCCATATTGTAAAGGCACTAGGCCATATAGTTTAGAATCGAATGATTAAATTAGTCGAAATATTCAGTTGTGCTAATTAAGTAATTATTGAAGAAGGTTGGGAAATAAGTAAAAAATTTATTTGAAGTTCTAAAATAAATACGAACACCAAATTGATGAAATGGTTTATAAATTATTATGACCGAAGTAACTAAATTTATAAAACAAGAAGCAAAAGAAAATGGTGAAGTGGTAAGAACATACCCGCTTGTATATGGTGGAGCCTCTGTGGAAGTTAAGATTTATATCTTTTTCAAAAATGGAAAAATCACGAGGTCTATAAAATGGAGTTTTATGAACAATCTTTTTCTTCCTGAAGATCAATGTCGATTGACTTATTATGATCTTGAAGAAACGATGGAACAGATTTCATTTTGGCATAAAATGGGCAAGGTGCCGATTTTTAAAGATAGTGAGTAGTGAGATTGAGTAAAATAAGATAAAATAAATCTATGAAACTTACAGAAAAAGACTATGAAGAAAATCGTAGATTAATGAAAGAAAAAGAAAGGAGGGGGAAAAAGAAACTTATTAAAATTATATTTAAGGTTGTTTTGGGAATTATTGCTTTCATTATTGCTACCGGACTTATTATGGAAGCTGGAGAGGGTTGCTTGTTTACATTATTTATTCTTGCTGTTCTTTTTGCTGTTGATTATTACCAACAATGTAAAGAAAAGGATAAGAAATTTAAACAGTTAGAAAGGGATTATATACAATGTTTAAGAGAATTAAAACGTAAAACTAAATAAATCTATGAAAGAAAAAATTAAGAAATTGAGCGATAGAATTATAATTTATTAAATTGCTATTTTAATGGTTATAAAACCTAAGGAATTTTTTAAAAGTAAAAGATCTTGGTCAATTATGAAAGATAGGATTTTAGGTTGGTATTTAATACCATATTTAACTAAGGTTAGTAAATTAAAAAAAATGGTAGTAGTGGTAGATGGTTTTGCAGGAAAAGGGTTATATAAAGATGGTAGTGAGGGTTCACCGATTATTATTTGTAAAACTATAGAAAAGTTAAGAAATAAAGGTGTAAAAGCTGTGGCCATTTTAGTTGAGTCAAATAGAGAATGTTTTAATGAATTAAAAAAGAATATAAAAAAATACGAAGATAGTAAAATTGCTTTTCCTGAGTTTGGTAGCTTTAACGATCTTGTTCCAACAATAATAGAAGAAACAGAAGGCTTGCCAGTATTTTTTTATATAGATCCGTTCGGTATTAAATCATTAGAGTTTGAAAAACTGGAAAGAATATTCGAAAAAGTTAAAAGATATTCAACCGAAGTATTAATTAATTTCAATTACAAAGCATTCCGGAGAGTAGCTGAAGTCTGCCCCGAGTTAACAAAGAAAGTAATGAATGGCATTTGGTATAGAGAGATTTTGAAAAATAAATCTCTTTCTGATAACCAAAAAGAAGAGATGATATTAGAAAAATACAAAGATTTATATCGAAAATATTTTAATTTTCTTGGATCTTGTCCTGTAATGTATAAAGACGAACAGAATGCTAAATATCATTTAATATTTGCTACTTCACATTTTGATGGACTTAGGCTAATGAATAATAAGATGGGAGATGTTTATAGAGATTTTTACAATAAAGGAAGGCTATTTGATGCTATACCTCCTGGAAAGAGAAGAGATTTAAAGTTATTAGAAAGGGATATTCTTGATTTAATAAAAGAATTTGGAACTATAAACAAAGAGCATATTAAAAAAATCATAATGCCGAAATTATTTATGAGATATAAAGAAAGTGATTATAATAAACTAATTTCAAAATTAATAAAGGAAGAAAAAATTTATAGCGAAACTGGAAGAAGCAGAATTAATGGTTTGGAGTTAATCTCTTTAACTAAATTTCCTAAAGAATCTGAAAAATAGTATAATAAAGATACAGGTAGTATTATTATGTTTATAAAAAAATCCAAAAAACTTCCTCGAATAACACGGAAATCTTTGCTTTATCGAAGCAAAGTTGATTATGGAGATTTTTGCATTAATCATGTTGAAGGATGTTCTAATGGTTGTAAGTATCCTTGTTATGCTATGATGATGGCATTAAGATATGGAAAAATAAAAAGTTATAAAGATTGGATTAGACCAAAAATTGTAGGAAACGCTTTGGAATTATTAGAAAAAGAAATTCCTAAGTACAAAAATAAAATAAATTTTGTCCATTTATGTTTTAGTACTGATCCTTTTATGTATCGCCAAAAAGAAGTGGCTGATTTAACCTTAAAGATAATAGAAAGGCTCAATAGAGATAGTATTCGTTGTACTGTTTTAACTAAGGGAGTTTATCCAAAAAAATTAGCGAATACTAAAAAATATAGCAGAGATAACATATATGGAATTACGCTTGTATCTTTGGATAAAAATTTTAAAAGGAAGATTGAGCCGTTTAGCGCTCCATTTGAGAATAGAATAAAAAGTTTAAAATATCTTCATGATAAAAAATTCAAAACTTGGGTTAGTATGGAACCTTATCCTACGCCTAGTTTAGTTCAGCAAGATTTATCAAAAATCTTAAAAAAGATTTCTTTTGTGGATAAAATTATATTCGGAAGATTAAATTATAGAGTAGAGCCGTCTCAGTCTGTTTGCGAAGAAGATAAAAAATTTTATGATCAATGCGCTAATGAAGTTATTTCCTTTTGTAAAAAAAGAGGAATTGATTATCATATCAAAAAGGGCACGCAAAAAAAAGATAATAATAAAAAAACAGAAAAGATTTTTAGAGCCGTTAGGGTAGATAGAATTAAAATTGAACCTTTACTTTTACCTGCTTAATGTAAAGTAATTTTACAGTTAATTCAAAATATTATTATGTATAATTTATATCTCAAAAATAAACAAAACAAACTAATTACTGCTGTAGAAAAGCCATTTAAGACAGAGGCGGAGTTTGAAAAATATCTTTCAGATACTAAAGAGATTTTTTCTGATATTTTTATTTTGAAACGGCAAGTAAACGCAGGTAAAGAAATTCCAGATATGGTTGGAATTGATAAAGATAATAATGTCGTTATTATTGAGTTAAAAAATATTGCTGTTAATGAAACCATTTTGCCACAAATTTTGCGTTATGCTATTTGGGCTAAGAAAAATCCAGATAGCATTAGGGCTCTTTGGCTTGAATCAAAAGACCGTCCGGAAGATATAGAAATTGACTGGGATAATGTTGAAATTAGAGTAATTGTTTTGGCTCCCACAATCAAATTATCTGTTTTAAGTTTTCTAAAGGAGATAAACTATAACATTGAGCTTATTGAAGTGAGAAGATTTCTAATTGGAGATGAGGAAAGTATTTTATTAAATAAATTAGAAGAAGAGCCGGAGATGAAAGCAAGATCAGTTAGGGGATTAGAAATTTATGACAAAGAATTTCATAAAAGTTGTAGAAACAATAAAAGCGTTGATGCTTTTTTTAGAGTTATTGAAGAAATTGAAGAGATTATTAAAAAGAAAGATTGGAATTTAGAAAAGAGATTAAATAAAGGATATGTGAGTTTTAAAATTGGTTCCCGAATTGTTTTTGGTATTGAATGGCTTGGCACAAAATCTTTTGGTTTGTTTTTTAAGGTCTCGTCTTTAGAGTATAAAAAAATTAAAAAAGCCAGTTCTTATGAAATGGAATACGATCAACGATGGAAGCAAGCGGGAATGAAATATGATGATAATATTAAAATAAATAAATTAGAAAAAGTTTTTGAGATGACTTATGATTTTTTTGTAGAGAAATAAATCTGATTAGAAATACAAAAAGCCCATTGCCGGGCATTTTTTATTTATAGCTTTTTATATTACGATAATTTTTCTATTTTGAGTCTCTTTTTAAGGACCAGGATAACGATTACTGAAAAGATAGCTATGCAAAGAGCAATTAAGAAAGTGTGTAGAGATTCGGAAGATTCTGGAATTTGTTCACTGATGGCTGCTAATCCTTTTTGAGTTTGAATTTTTTGCGATTCTTTCAAAAGCACAGGTTTTTCAGTTTTATCTTTATCAGATTTAGATGCTTCAGTTTTTGAAACTGGTGAAGGTATAATATTTGTTGATCCAGGAGTTAGAGTAGCGCTCCAGACCCAACCAGATTCTGTGCGATTGTATGATTGATTAAGTATTGCTTTATTATAGGATACATTATCTAATATGTTTCCATTTGGCTGTATTAGTTGTAATTCATCGCCGCTGTTATTTAGAGTAATCTTGCTTACAGGACGGTTGAGAATTAAATAACCAGTTGCTTTAATTTTTGTTCCTTCCGGGAATGTATATGTTTTAGTAGAGCCGATTGTATCTTGTATTTTCCATCCAGAGATATCAACTTCTTGTTTGTTGGTATTTTTTAACTCCAACCATTCTTCCAATTTATCTTCTCCTTTGGGTGATGGGGTTATTTCATTAATTAAAATACCGGAAGGATAAATTATTGGTTTAATTTCTGGTTCAGGTTCTGGCTCGGGCTCCGGCTGAGGTTCGGGTTCGGGTTCGGGTTCCGGCTCAGGTTTAAGTTCAGGCTGAATATCTGATATACTAACGCTATTTTTTTTCTTTGGCGTTCCATTGATTGAATTTTTTTCAGCGTCATGTCCATTTATTATTACTCCATTATTAGTTTCCCAATTATCTGAGATAGAGCCTGAGATTTGAGGATCCTTTCTTTCCATTGTTTTGTAATCTGGTTTTCCATCACCGGCAAACCAACCATTTTGGCAATTAACTTCGTCAATTACTTGAGAATTATTATCTAAAAGTTGTAAATGTTCTCCATCATTTTTAAGTCCATAACCTCCCCAGCCGCTTGGTTCTTGATCAGCTGGAATATCATTTATTGTTGTGTCATCTGTTCTTTCAACAAGATAATAAGATTTTGCTTTAATTATTTTAGTTAAAGGTTCAATTAAGGTTTTTCCTCCATCTTCGTATAATTCCCATCCTACAAGATTTATATCTTGATTAGTGTTATTATATAATTCTATCCA
The DNA here is from genome assembly GCA_023131055.1 of Candidatus Parcubacteria bacterium. Taxonomy (GTDB): domain Bacteria; phylum Patescibacteriota; class Minisyncoccia; order Minisyncoccales; family JAGMAB01; genus JAGMAB01. The sequence goes on from JAGMAB010000005.1 coordinate 27,762, forward strand.
TTCATCAGAACTGTTAGCTGTTGTTCCCATCCATGCAATTTCGTTAATTATCACATCTAAGGGAACTGAAGCCCGAGCAGTATTAAGAGAAAAACAGCAAGAAACAATCAATAAAAACGGAAGAATAATTTTTGAGTTTTTAATTCTCATAACTTTTCTTAGATAACTTGTGTGGAGGTTTTTTAGGAACAAGTTGAGCGGTTACAAAAACACTGAATGTTTTATGGTCATAGTCCATTCATTTTCAGCGTCCGGTCCTTCGGGCGAAGGTAAAATTTCATTGATTATTATGCCAAAAGGATAGGTTATTGGTTTAATTTCTGGCTCGGGTTGCGGTTCGGGTTCGGGCTCGGGTTCAGGCTCGGGCTCTAGTTTTTCCTGAATATCAACCCAAGCTAAACCTTGTTCTTTAATGTCTTCAACCCTTGCCTCGCTTATGCCTTTTATTCTGGCAAGGTCGTCTATGGAAGAGAACGGCCTCAAAGAAATTAATTCTTCTGCTCTTTTTTCTCCTATATGGATAATTTTAACCAAGTCATCTGCAAGCGCGGTATTGACATCTATCTTTGCCGCAGAAAGAACGGAAAATGGAAATAAAAACAAGAGCAATATTGCGATAGGGCTTGACAAATTATTCATAATATTTTACAATATGAATATACGCAACAGCCCCATGGCTGGGGATCTGGAGCTTTTCTTAGTTGGATAGATTGGCTTAGGCGAAACTACTCCTCGGAAAAATTCTAAATTTTAGACGCAAGAACTAAATGGATCCCCAGCCATAGGGCTGTTTTATTATGATGAGTCAACCACTCTTTCCACTTCTTTTATTGTCGTAATTCCTTGTAAGACCTTAATTAATCCGTCTTGATACATAGTAACCATTCCTTTTTTTATCGCCATTTTTCTCAAACTGGCAATAGACGGATTTTCCAAAATGAATTTTTCCATTTCATCATCTACTAATAATATCTCCAAGACACCTGTTCTTCCCTGAAACCCTGTAAAATTACAATATTTGCAGCCCTTTTCATTAATTTTAGGGATTTTTGTTTTAGCGTCTAAATTAGACATTTCTACTGATTTAGGAATTTTGCCAAGAGCCATTTTCAATTTCTGAAATTCTTGTGTTCCGGGTTTTTCAAACTTGCCGCATTTTACACAGATTTTTCTGACCAATCTTTGGGCAATAATCATATTTATTGCAGGTCCTATATTAGAAAGTTCGGCTCCCAGAGCAGTGAGACGGGTTATCGTGCCTGCCGCGTCATTGGTATGCAGAGTAGTCAGAACTAAATGTCCTGTGAGCGCCGCTTGCAGAGCGGTGTTGACCGTTGCAGAGTCTCTTATTTCTCCAACTAAAATTACATCAGGGTCTTGCCTCATAATTGATTTTAAGCCATTGGCAAAATTATATCCCTTTTGAGGATTTACCTGTGTTTGAGAAACCCCTTTTAGATGATATTCAATCGGGTCTTCAATGGTTATGATTTTAATTTCCGGCTTCTGAATTTTTTTCAAAAAAGCGTAAAGAACAGTGCTTTTCCCTGAGCCGGTAGGACC
>JAGMAB010000006.1 GCA_023131055.1 Candidatus Parcubacteria bacterium
TCAATTAAGCAAACCCGGTTAGAGATTTTCATTTATAGAAATTTTTACTTCTTTGAGTTTGAGATTTTTGAAATGACTTAAATCACTGACCACGATCATCCGTTTATGTCATTTTCTAATTTAGAGATTTTTACTTATTCTTCTTCCGATAATTGCAACAGCGGTAACGAAAACCCCGCCCAAAATAAACAAATTGCTAAAACCTAAAAAACCAATAATCAAGCCGGAAATCAAAGAACCCAAGCCCACTCCCAAAGGCGAAAAAATTGTATCTATGGCGCCGGCTTCTTTAGGATGTTTTTTTAATTTTTCAGTCAACAACCCGCTCCTCCCGGAACCAGACATTAAGCCGCCAATACCCTGGCTTAATTTTACTAAAAAAATAGTATAAAAATTAGCAAAAGCGCCAAGAATACCTAATATGATTGAAAAAATTCCGCTGATAGCAACACCTTGAAAGATATTTTTTTCGCTTTTAAGTTGTGCTATTCGTTTTATAGCAAAAAGAGAAATTGGCACAAAAACCAAAGAAAGCAAGGCAACAAAAGCCAAAATCAAATTTTGCGACCAGCCCAAATCCTTTAAAAATGAACTACCCCGCCCAAAAAGGCGGGGTATCCCTTCGGGCAAGTTCTTTCGGCGGCTCTCATCCTCCGCTTACAGCGGAGTATTTTCGCCACCGAAACAAAACAAAAAACGCCCGATAAAATCCGCCCAAAAGTAAAACAGAAAAAGAAGCCAAAATTGGAATCAGAATGCTTTTTTCTTTCAATTTTTTAATAGCTTTTTGATAATTTTTAACAAAATTATTTTCTGACAATACGGCACGATCGTGCTGATTTGTCATAGGTTTGAAACTATTTTTTCTTAATTGAGTTAAGCAAAAAATAGCGTTCATAACTTGTATAACTAAACTAAAAGCAAAAACGCCTAAGAAATTAAATTTCCAAATAAAGAGAGCGCCGACTACCGGAGCTATGGCATTGGCATAAAAAGGAGCTGAATAAAACCAGGCAAAAGCCCTGTCAGCGTTCTCTAATTTAGCTGACATTAAAATTCCCCGCATACTGACAAAAAACAAAGCAGCGGAAATTCCTAAAAAAACTTGGAATAGATAAAATGAAATTCCAGGCTGAATTAAAATCATTGCCAAACAATAAATACCATAACCAAAAATTCCCAACCCGGCTAAAATTATTGGATTTATTTTATGATTTAAAAAACCAACCAAAGGAGCAGAAATGGCAATCGGCAGATAAATTAAAAGATAAGTATAACCCACTTCCGGCAAAGACAAGCCGCGGGCAACCAAAAACAAAGGGAAATATAAAGAAAAGAGTTTATAGCCAAACATCAAAAAGAAATGCGAAATCGTTGCATCTCTGGTAATCTTTTCAATTTTCGGCAAAAAAGACATTATTTCATAATATCTTATCAAAAACATAAATTCAAATTAACAAATCAAAATTACTCTAAACGGATGATTCGTGGTCATCCGTTTATGTCATTTTCTGTCAAATTTTCCAAAAAAAGAAGAGGTTAATGAAAACCCCTTTATCAAATGTGCTGAAAATGAAAAGAACTAAAAAAGGAGGAAAAGAAGATATGACAAAAAGAAGATTAAGATATTTCTTTTATTATCTCTTGCTTTCTCTCTATCTCAAGCGCTATATTGCCTAAGGCTTCGAAAGTTCTGTCTCGCGATGTGCGTTCTTTTACTTTTTCTTCCATTTTGTCGTACCTCCATTTTCTATTTTACTCTTTTTCCAGCAAGTTTGTCAAGAGCTTTTCTCTGCTTTTTTCTGTAAAGGACTTGTAATAAGGTCAATATTAAGATAAAATATACTTATGACAAAGAAAATACGGAGTATTTTGTTTTTGATTTGCTTATCTTTATTTTTAATAATTGCACCTTCAATAATCTTTTATTCCCAAGGGTACAGATTTGATTTTGAAACAAAAAAAATTACCCAGACCGGAGGTCTTTTTTTAAACATCTTACCAAAACAAAGCGAGATTTATTTAGATGGAAAATTAGTCAAAAAGACCGATTTTTTTTTTGGTTCGGCTTTTATTGAAAATCTTTTGCCAAGAAAATACAATGTCCGGGTAAAAAAACAAGGGTTTTTTCCATGGAATAAAGATTTAGAAATAAAAGAAAAACAAGTTACTGACGCTAAAAACATTATTTTGTTCCCGGAAAATCCAAAACTCAATCTCTTAACAAAAGGAGTAGAAAATTTCTGGTTTTCTCCTAATGGGAAAAAAATAATTTTAAAAGAAAATGAAGAAAACACCTGGGCTTTGAAACTTTATGATTTGGATAAAATGATTAAAAGCCATTTAATTGAAGAAACAGATATTTTTGCAAAAGGGGTTGAGTTGTTAAATTTAGAATTTTCTCAAGACTCCAAAGAAATTTACTTAAATGTGGGAATGAAAGAACAGGAAAAAAACTTTATTTTAAAAATAAATGAGGTTCAGCCAATACTGACTGAATCTGAGTTGGTGAAGCCAGACTTCACCGAACTTATTGCCTCTGAAATTTTTATTAATAATAATTACTATTTAGACATTTCCGGCAATCTTTACAAAAATGAAACAAAATTAAGCGAAAAACCTTTTCCAATAAAAAAAGAAACTGGCTATACTCTAAAAGTATTCCAGAATTTTCTTTTTCTTCAAGAAAACGAAATTTTGTATTTATTTGACCAAGACGCAAAATCCTTTGATAAATTTTTTGAAAAAACACTGAACTTAAAAATTTCTCCTTGTCTTCAAAAAATAGTTTATTTTTCTGACTCGGAAATCTGGCTTTTATCAGATGATGAAAAGATTTTTCTGTTCCGTCTTTCAGAAAAAATTAGAAATTGTTTTTGGCTTAATTCTGATTATTTAATATTCAGTACTGAAAATAGCGTTAAAATCACTGAAATTGACAAGCGAGACCGTCTGAATATCGTAGAAATAAGCAAATCCGAAAATCCGAAAATGTTTTGGAATGAATACGACAAAAAATTATATGTTTTGAAAGAAAATAGCTTGTATCAATCTTGTAATTTGCTTCCGTAACTCTCAATTTTCTTTTTGAAATCTTCCCAATTAAGCTCTCCCGCGCCGGCCATTGAACATACATCTCTAAATTGGCAGTATTGGCACTGCCAATTACTGGAATAATCAGCAAGTTTTGGCGGAATAACATTTGATTCAATTTTTTGTTTAAGCGCTTCAAACCCTTGCAAAAGAGAGCGAACAAGATTTTCATCATAATCAACTACAAACTCTTTCATCTCCTGCTTGTCTTTGTCTATGTAAAGCAAGAGCCCTTTTTTGATATTAAAATAGTGAAGATAAAGCTGGAGCTGGGCAACATTATCTTTTTTCGGTTCAGTCAAATTTCTAAAAATCATACTATTCATACTTTTAATATCTAAAACATAATTCTCGCTATTTATGCAAAGTATGGCGTCAGCCCTGCCGGAAATCAATTCCTGGGGCGGAATAGGCACTTCTGTTGTTATGCCGATTCTAAGGCGGTATAAGATATTAAAAATATTCCGATGCATATACTCGCCATGCTCAAAAATTCTTAAAATTCTGGCGTCCATTTTTTCTCTGGGCGCTTTTTTGAATTTAAAAAATATCTGGCGAGGGCACTTGCCAGCATCGCTGATATAAAGATGTGTTTGTTCTCTCTCGGTTTGATGGTCTAAATAAAATTTATCAATAAGTTCCTTAAGCATATTATCTCTTTGAGAACTGTGGAGCGCGGCGCGCTCTTTTTAACCCGAATTTTTTTCTTTCCCTTTTTCTGGAATCCCGGGTTAAATAACCTACCTTTCTCAAACGCTTTTTAAAATCAGGATTAAAAATAATAAGCGCTCTTGATATTCCATGTCTTATGGCTTCTGACTGGGCTTTTAAACCTCCTCCTCTAACATTAATTGAAATTGTAAATTTGTCGTCGCATTTCATTTTAATCAAAGCTGACTTTATAATTTGCTGAAATTCTAAAAAGGGGAAATAATTCTTTAAATCCTTTTTGTTTATTAAAAAACTTTTATCTCCGCGCGTGAAAAGCCGCACCCGCGCAACTGCGGTCTTCCTTCTGCCAACCGCCTCATAATATTTTGTTGGTTTTACAGGCGGTTTCTTCACAGATTTTTTAGTTGTCTTTTTTACGATTTTTTCAGGCATTTTATTCAAATTTTAATCTTTTTATTTGCTCTGACCTTAATTTATTTTTAGGCAGCATTCCAAAAACCGCTTTTTTTAAAATTTCTCTTGGATTTGTTTCAAAAAGCTTTTTAATGGGGGTTTCTTTAAGACTGCCAAGAAAACCTGAATGATGATAATATTTTTTTTGTTCCATTTTTTTCCCGCTAACTTTAATTTTCTTAATGTTCTTAACAATAACCAAAGCCCCATCATCCTTATAAGGCAAGAAATCCGGCTTGTTTTTCCCGCGCAAAAGAATAGCAATCTGAACGGCAAGTCGCCCTAAAATTTTATTATCAGCGTCAATTGTATAAGTATCTCGTTTCATAAAAATTACTTAACTAATTCTATTATTGCCATTTTAGCTCCATCTCTTTTTCTCTCTCCGAGTTTGATAATTTTAGTATAGCCGCCTGAACGATTTTTATATCTTGGAGCAATTTCCTCAACTAATTTCTTTGCTAATTTTTTAGTAAAAAACCGTAAAACATACCTTGTGGCGGCTAAATCCTTTTTTTTAGCCCTGGTGATAAATTTAGCGGCAAAACCGGAAACCTCCTTGGCTTTTGCTTCGGTTGTTTTAATTTTTTCTTTCAAAAAAAGAGCGCTAGCCAAAGTTTTTAACAATGCAATTCTTTGGTTCCGTTCCCTACTTAGTTTTCTTCCTTTTTTTCTTTTTCGCATATTCTTTTGGTTTTTTAGCCGCTTTTTTTATTGGTTTTTTAGCTATCTTCTTAATTGGTTTTTTAACTATCTCCTTAATTGGTTTTTTCTCTGTTATTTTAAATGTTTCAGCAAACAAAGAAAAATGCTTTACTAAAATTTCTGACGCTTTGGTAAAAGCATGTTCCGGACTAATAGTGCCGTCTGTTTCAATTTCCAAAAACAATCTGTCAAAATCAGTTCGCTCGCCTACTCTCATATTTTCAACGCGAAAACTCACTCGTTTAACCGGCGTGAAAATAGCGTCTAAAAGCATTGTTCCTATTGCCAATTTTTCTTTCTTTCTTGCCTCGCGCGGAAAATAACCTATTCCTTTTTCAATCAATAATTCTATTTCCAGTTCCGCGGTTTTTTTGGTTAAAGTGGCAATATGGCTTGTTTTATTTATTAACTCCAATTGGCTCGGAAACTTAATATCCGAACCTTTAACTTTTTTCTCGCCCTTAATTTTTAAATTCGCTTTCTGCGGCTCGTCAGTGTACATTTTAAATCTTAACTGCTTTAAATTCTGCATAATTAATATCACATCTTCCAAAACACCTGAAATAGTTGAAAATTCATGAGCAACGCCTTTAATCTTTATTTGAGTTACAGCAGCTCCTTCTAAAGAAGAAAGTAAAACCCTGCGGAAAGAATTGCCGATTGTTGCTCCATAACCCGGATAAAGTCCTTCTATTTGGAATTTAGCCCAGTTATCCTTTTGCTCGATAATTTTTGGTTTTGTTGGTAATGAAATCATAATATTTTGATTGATAATTAATAATTAGCGGGAGTAGTATTCAAAAATTGCCGAAATTTCTACCGGCGGAGCCGCTTCTTCCAAGCTCGGCTCGCCCGTAACTTTCCCTTCTAATTGCGCAACATTTAATTTAAGCCAATTCGGAGCAGTATGTTTTTTTAATGTTATTGGAATATTCTGAAAAATCTTTTTTTTCTTGGAAATAGGTTTAATTTTAACAATATCTCCTTTTCCAACTAAAAAACTGGCAATATTAACAGATTTATTATTAACCAAAAAATGGCAATGAGAAATCATTTGTCTTGCCTCACTACGAGAACAAGCAAAACCCAGCCGAAAAACTACATTATCCAAACGGGTCTCTAAAATTTTAATCAGCAAATCAGACGCGTCCTTTCCTTGCTTTGCTTTATTTAACGCTTCTTTCACATATTTGCGAAATTGTATTTCTTTTAAATTATACCATTCTCTTAATTTTCGCTTCTCTCTTAATTCCTTTCCATATTCAGAAGGAGCCTTTGCCCTCTTTTTTCTTTTTGGGCCGGGCGGATAATTCTTTTTGAGCATCGGACATTTCGGCGATAAGCATTTTTCACCCTTGAGAAACAATTTCACCCCAACTCTCCTGCAAATTTTACATTTTGGATTAATCATACTAAACTCTCCTCACTTTAGCCGGCCTGCATCCGTTATGGGGAACAGGAGTAACATCTGTTATTGAAATAACATCCAAACCCCGCGCGGCTAAAGACCTAATTGCTGATTCTCGACCGGAACCAACGCCTTTGACAAAAATTACTATTTTTTCAATGCCTATTTTTTTTATTGCCGCGCTCATTGCTTCAGCCACTTTTGAAGCGGCAAAAGGCGTAGCTTTTTTTGTTCCCTTAAAACCAATAGAGCCGGCGCTTGTCCAATGCAAAACATTCCCATTAAAATCAGTTAAAGTAATAATGGTATTGTTGTAAGAAGAAGAAATATAAATATTCCCCTCTTTGATTTTTTGAGAGGTTTTTTTAATTTCTTTTTTTACTTTTGCTTCCACTCTTTCTCTTTCTTCAAACAATTCTTCTTTAGTTTTAGCAATAATTCGTTTTTTTCCCATAATAATTACTTGGCTTCGGCTGCCGCTTTCTTTCCCGAACCAACGGTTTTTCTTACATTGCCTCTCACCGTCCTGTTATTAGTTTTTGTTCTTTGTCCACGCACCGGCAGTCCTTTTATATGCCGAATTCCCTGCCAGGTGCCAATATCTTTTAATCGTTTAAGATTAACCATTATATCTCTTTTTAATTCTCCTTCAATCTTATATTTTTTTTCAATAATTTCTTTAAGCTGGTTAATTTCAGCTGAACTTAGTTTAGACGCTTTACAAGAGATATTAATTTTTGTCTCGGCTAAAATTTTCCCGCTCAAAGACCGACCTATACCATAGATATAGGTTAAAGCAAATAATATTTGTTTATTTTCCGGGATATTTACTCCGGCAATTCTTGGCATAATTATCCTTGTCTTTGTTTATGTTTAGGATTTTTGCAAATAACATAAACTCGTCCCTTTCTGCGGACGATTTTACAATCTTTACAAATTTTTTTAACCGATGAACGAACTTTCATTTTTTTATTTCGCGCGGTAGACAATTCTTCCCCTTTCATTATCATAAGGGCTCATTTCTACCGTTACTCTGTCTCCGGGCAAGATTTTAATTCTATACATTCTCATTTTTCCGGAAAGATGAGCGTTTATTTCTTTGCCGTCGTCTAACTTAACTCTAAAATGAGTGGCTGGCAAGGCCTCTAAAACAATCCCCTCTTTTCGCAAAACATTTTTTTCCGGATTAGACATTTTAATATTTTGAAATTAGTTTAACAAAATTTATTAATTTAGTCAAATTTTAATTCAATTTCAATCTTCTCTGTATTTTTAGGAACCTTTTTCACCCAAAATGGCCAGAAATAAACATCGGCCTTAGTAATCCGGGTCTGATTTTCCAAAAAAAGCTTAACCTCGGATAATGATTTTTCTGTAAGCGCTTTTTTTAGGTTTGTTTGCTCAATGTCTGAATAAATCTTGCCTTGCAATTTTAAATCAAAACTCATTTTCTTGGATTCAAGATTAACAACCTCTGAAGAATAACTGATTTCCAAGCTCTCTTGATAGAATTTTTTATCTTCAGAAATCTGGGAAAGAATAAACATTTTGGCAAAATCCTCAATGTCTTTTCTTTTGAACACCAAAGCAATTGATTTGACTTGCGTCTGAACACTAAATTTTTCCTTTTGTTGTCCTGGTTCCGCGGATGAAGATGTTTTTATAATTTTTGTTTCCAAAGCCGAGTCCAGTAAAAAATAATCCTCCGAGATTATGTTTTTTAAAGCGGTTTTACAATCCTGTATTGCTTTCTCCTTTACTGTTTTTTTTGCCTGCTCTAAATCCTCCTGGCTAACCTGAATCACCTCTTCTTTCATACCTCCTTCCATTGATTTAAATGACTTGCCGTAAAATTTAGTATATCTTGCGGTGCCGGCGAAACCGGGAATAGAAAAAGTGCTTGGCTCAATATTATATTCTGGTCCTGGCTTGTCTGCTTTTACTTTAATGTCTAAAAAACCCGGCATACCCGGAATAGTTACTCTTTCAATTGACTTGAATAATTTTCCTTCAGACGAAACAAACCGAGTTTTTACTACCAAAATCTGTGGTGAAGCAGAATAATTATTATAAACCCTAATTATTCCTTCTGCTTTTTTTTCTTTGAAAATCTTGCCTGAAGATGAAAATTCTTGTGAAACAAATGTTTCTTTTTCGCGAATTTCTCCTGAAATAACCTTGTTTGTTTCAAAACTTAAAATTTCCGTTTTTGGCCAAATTTCTATTTCCGCTTTAGGAAGAGTAAAATAGCAAAAAAGAAAAACAGTAATTAAAATTAAAGAAATTACTATCCCTTTTTTGCTTTTGTCAGATGAAAAATGTTCTTTTTCTATTTTTTCAACTGTTTCTTCAACTACTTCTTTTGGAGGTAGAATGTCATATATTTTTTTATTCATATTTTGAACAAAATGAAAAAATACAAGGTTCTTGAGTTTCGCTGAAAGCGAAAGGAAAGGTTCTTATACTTTTTTTCTCATTATTTTCATTATAGCAGAATTGCTTTAATTCTTCTAATGCCTGCGCTTGAAGATTCTTGTTTTATGATTTTAAATTGACCAAGTTCTGAAGTTCTTTTTATATGAGGACCCGCGCAAATTTCATTGGAAAAATCGCCAATAGAATACACTGTCACTATTTCAGGATATTTCTCCTTGAAAAAAGCCAACGCGCCTGACTTTATTGCTTTCTCATAACTCATTTCTTCTTTCTTTACTTCTAAATCCTGTTTAATTTTTTGATTAACCAAATCCTCTATTTTTTTTATTTCTTCCGGCAAGAGCTTTCTATCAAAAGAAAAATCAAACCTTAATCTTTCTAAAGTAATGTCAGAACCCATTTGCTTTACTTGGTTTCCTAAAATTTTTCTTAAAGCGCTGTGTAAAAGATGCGTTGCCGTATGAAGTTTCGGAGAAAACTGACCTCCGCCTCCGAATTTCTTTTCCCTGCCTGCCCGCGATATTTCCTGATGTTTTTTAAGGGCTTGTTCAAAACCTTTTTCATCAACCTTGCGCGCATGCTCTTTTGCGAGTTCTTTTGTCATTTCAATTGGAAATCCATAACTTTGATATAAATCAAACGCTTGTTTTCCGCTGATATCTCCTTTAGCAATCATTGAATTAGTTTCTTTTATTCCTTTTTCTAATGTTTTCTCAAATTTTTCTTCTTCTTTCTGAATTATTGTCAAAATATCCGCTTGTTTAGATAAAAGTTCAGGATAAACATCTTTGTAAATCGCGATAACTTTTTGAGCCAAAGGAATTAAAAATCCTGGAGGCAAATTCAAAATTTTTCCAAAACGGATAGCCCGGCGCAAAATCCGTCTTAAAATATAACCTTGTTCTATATTAGAAGGAAAAATTCCCTCTGAAATCAAAAAAACTGAACCCCGAATATGGTCGGCAATTATTCTAAAATTTTTCTTTTCTGCCTCATATTTTTTATTGCTTATCTTCTCTATTTCTTGAATAATTAGCCCAAATAAATCTGTTTCATAAGCCGAAGGCTTACCTTGTAAAATTGCCGCTGTTCTTTCAAATCCCATTCCAGTATCCACATTTTTTTGAGAAAGAGGTTTATATTTTCCATTTTTGTCTTTATCATATTCCATAAAAACTAAGTTCCATATTTCTACAAACCTCTGGCAATGATTACAATTAGGACCGCAATCAGCGCGGTTGCAGCCAAATTTCCCTCCTCTGTCATAATGAATCTCTGAACAGGGTCCGCAAATTCCTGTCTCTCCTACCGGCCCCCAAAGATTATCTTTTTCTCCAAACTCTCTTATCCTTTTTTTTGGAATATCCTGCTCCTGCCATATTTTCTCTGATTCTTCATCTTTAGAAATATCTTTATTACCTTTAAAAATAGTGATATAAAATCTGTTTTTATCCAAACAAAGCTCATCAATTAAAAATTCCAAAGCGTATTTAATTGCTTGTTTCTTAAAATAATGTCCCTTTTTATCCTGGCCAATTGACCAATTTCCCAGCATTTCAAAAAAAGTATTATGGGTATCATCGCCTATCTCATTAATATCATCACTCCGAAAACACTTCTGGCAAGTAGTCAAATATCTTGTTTCAAAATCTTTTATAACATCTTTTTCTCCTGATAAATACAAAGAAAATTGCTGCATTCCTGCAGTGGTAAATAAAACACTTTGGTCAAACGGCAATAAGGAAGAAGAAGGCGCAATTTTATGCCCTTTTTTCTCAAAAAATTTCAAAAACTTTTGCCGCAATTCTGATGAATTCATTATTTAATGATATAAAAAAAATTGAATTTAAGCAAACAAAAAACCGCATTTAATCATTGCGAGCCAAAAAAAAGAAAAAAAGAAGAGAGGTTTGGGTTTATCTATTCAAGATTCTCTGGAAAACATTGTCCTTTTTCTCCTCTTCTGTCTGGAGTTGCTTTTTGTCTTTAATATATTTCTTGATAAACCACTGAACATATCGTTCAAAGGTTTCAAAATTGTCTATCACTGTTCCGCCTTCAATAGGCACTACTGACAGCAGTTCTACTAGATCTTCGTCAGAGATAGGAAAAGTGCGTGAATAAATTTCGCAGATAAACACAGATTGGTTTTCGTTTGTCGGCGCAAAACGAATATTTACCCACTTGTTTCCCTTTGTTACTGTATCATCAAGAAAGACATCCGATAGTTCTTTATTCCATAAACCATCATCGCCAACTCTCTGGTTTGACTCTGCTATACTGAAATAAAACTCAGAAAGGCATTTTACTTTTTTGCCTTCTATTTCTACCTCAGGCGATTCTCTTGTGATGCTCATCTCTTCTAATCTTATTATCCCATCCTCTACTTTTGAAAGTAGTGCCCGGATTTGCTGTAGTTTTCCTATCCGTTTTTTCATTTCTTGGTCTGGTATTACTGGTTTCTCTTTTTCTATTCTTTCCATCTCTTCCATTAATTTATCCAATCCTTTTTCTTCTATTATTCCCATTTATATCACCCCGAGCTATTTACCAAAAAAGTGATAAACAATTCGGGATGATATAAATTTTCTCCCTTCCTTTTTATATATTTTCAAAGAACTATTAATTACTTAAACCATACCACCTTCTCACACTTTGTCAAGTTTTTTATTGAATTATTCCGCTGGCTAAGAGTTCTTGGCCTTGGTAAAACACTACTAATTGGCCCGGGGTAATTGCCCGTTGAGGATTTTTAAAGACAACTTTTAAATTTTTAAAATTTTTGTGTTTTGACTTGTATTTTTGGCTTTTTTGTTTTGTGTTTTGGCTTAAGATGGCTTCAGCCATCTTATGGCGGTAGCGGATTTTTGCTTTGACTTTTATTGGTAATTTTGCTGGTTTTCCGGAAATCCAATTCACATTTTTTACTGTCAATTCTTTTCTATACAAATCTTTTTCATTTTTTGTAACAATCAAAAGATTTTTCTTAATATCTTTGTCTAAAACATAATATGGCTTGCCAGCCCCAATCCCTATCCCCTTTCTCTGTCCAATTGTGTAAAAAACCAAACCCTGATGAGAACCAATTATTTTTTTATCAGTATCAATAATCTTGCCGGGTTTTTGTTTAACGCGTTTTTTCAAAAAATCATTTATAGTTGTTTTAATAAAACAAATGTCTCGCGATTCTGGTCTGGTCAATTTTTCTATTCCAAAATCTTTAGCCATTTTTTTTACTTCTGATTTAGTATAATTCCCAAGCGGAAACAATAAATATTTTAACTGTCTCTGATTAAGCGTTCCCAAAAAATAACTTTGGTCTTTATTTTTATCTTCGGCTTTTAATAATTTATAAATAACTTTTAGCTTTTGACTTGTATTTTTTTGTTTTTTGTTTTTTGTTTTTTGTTTTTTCGCATAATGTCCTGTAGCAATAAAATCTACTCCTCGTTTCTTTGCTTCTTTTAAGAGCAAACCAAACTTGATTTCTTTATTGCAAACCACGCAAGGATTTGGGGTTCTGCCTAATTTAAGCTCTTTAATAAAATAATCAATTACTCTTTTCTTGAATTCTTTTCTTAAATCCAAAACCAAAAATGGAATTTTTAAAATTTCAGCGATTTTTTTCGCCTGTTTCTCCGATTTTCTAAAAGAATCTGAACTTATTAAACGCATAAAAACTCCTATTACCGTAAAGCCCTGTTTTTTCAACAGGGCCGCAGAAACGCTTGAATCAATTCCGCCAGACATCGCTATAATAATTTTTGGAATTTGAGATTTCATTGTTTATTATGTAAATCTATCAGCCACGACTGAAGCGGCAAAGGACTCTGGTTTAATTTTTGGCTCAAAACCATTTCCCCGAATAAGTCCGGTTACTTCTTTAATCATATCTTTAGTGGCGCCGTTTCCTCCCACATCAGCGTGAATATAACGAAACTGGTAGTTTAGAGGAAAATCTTTTTGTCTTTCCTTTAATTTTTCTCTTAAAGATAAAGCTAATTCGCAAGACAATAAAACCTCTTCTAAAATTCTCTGGCGAAAGTTGTAAAATTTCTTGGAAGGATATTTAATTTTTTTTAGAAAAAATCTTCCTCCCTCCCCTTTTCTTAAAACAACTATGACTACCGGAAAATGAGGTTCTTCTCCTGAACAAGAATCGCAGCCAACAATAACATCATAAAATCTTTCAGGTTTTTCCTGAATATAATTCAATAATTCTTCAATTACTCCCATTATTGTAAGATTGCCCTTGCTTGGACTAAAAAAATAACCATCGTTCAAATTTTCCATAATATCTGATATTACACTGTTTCTATTATTTTAACAAATTCTTTTGGCTCTAAAGACGCCTTACCGATTAAAAGTCCGTGAAATTTAGCTTTTTTGACAAAGTCGCTGGCATTTTGGGAATTAACACTGCCTCCGTAAAGAATTTTAATCTTTGTTTTTATTGTTTTTCTAATCAAAAAATTCATTTCTCTTGCTTTTTCTATACTGCATGCCTTGCCCGTGCCAATGGCAAAAATTGGCTCGTACGCTAAAATTAAATTTTTTAATTGTTGTCTCGCAATACCTTTTAACGCGTTTTTAATTTGAGATTTTTTATCAATACATAAAATCGCTTTTAAACCATTTTCAAGCGCTGATTTAAGTTTTTTATTTATTGTCTCATCTGTTTCCTTAAAATATTTTCGCCTTTCCGAATGGCCGATAATTACATATTCACAGCCCAAATTTTTTAACATTTTAGCTGAAATCTCACCTGTAAAAGCGCCTCCGCCAGCTGGCGGATTCTCCCAAAATACATCCTGCGCTCCAAGTTTGATTGTAGTCAAACCCCTTTCCTGTCGGGGATTGACCACGTTACTGATTATTGATAAAAAAACAAACGGAGGGCAAATCACTACTTCCGTGTTTTTGGCATTTTTCACTCCTTTTTTTATTAAATCAAAAATTTGCTTGGCTTCAGCCATAGTTTGAGGATTCATTTTCCAGTTTGCGACAATTAATGGTTTCATTGTTTTCTTAAATACTTGGTTGCTTTTTCCGGCTTAATTGTTAAAATCTCCATTTTAGTGCCGATTTCAAACCCTGCCCAAATTGATGTCTTTGGCAAAATCGTCCAGTGCCAATGATAATAATTATAATTTTTTCCGTCACAAGGAACAGTATGAAGATAAAAATTATAAGCAGGGTTATTCAAGCCCTTGTAAAGTTTTTTCAAAGCAATTTGAAACGCTTCTGCTAACTGCTCTTTTTGTTCTTCGGTTATTTTTTCAAAACAGCAAAGATGTTTCTTAGGCGAAATAATAATCTCAAAATTTACTTTTGAAACAAAAGGGCAAATTACCAAGAAATCCTTGTTTTCAAAAACAACTCTTTTCTTCAACTTTTTTTCTTTATTGTTCATCAAACAATAAATACACTTTTTGTGTTTGTTGAAATATTTTTTAGAATTAACAAGCGCTTTTTTAAGGTCGCTGTCAATAAGCGGAGTGGTAATAATCTGGGAATGCGGATGAGCAATAGAACCGCCTGCTTCAAGCCCGTGATTATGGAAAATAGAAATATAATTAACAAATTTTTCTTTCATTAATTGTAAATATCTTTTCTGATAAACATCAATTACTTCTTTAACCTGTTTAATTGAAAGATGGGCAATGGATTTTTTATGGTCGCGTGTAACGATTACTTCATGAAAACCAACCGCATTCATTGTCTGATACAAGCCGTCTTTTGTTTGTTTGTTTAATCTCAAAAAAGGGGTAAAAACAGGATATTTATTTGGAATAACAATTGTTGTCCAATCTTTTGGAATTTCCTTGCGAGGTCCAAGAGCAACTTCTTTGCCTTGAGAAAAAATAAGAGTTGGCGTTTCCTGAGTTGAAATATCGCAAAAAACACAAGGTTGGGCTTTTTTCTTCTTGTACGTTATTGGCCTCTTTGATCTATGGGCGGCAATAATTACCCAATCCTTGCTGACTAAATCATAACGAAGTTCAGAAGAAAATTTTAATTTTGCTTTTTTAGTCATATTTTTGAGTAATTATATTCCATCTTATTTTTAATAAATCAAGTCCCATTTTAAGCATACTTTTAAATTTTACTTTGCTTTCAGTATCGTTTTTCCAAACAACAGGAATTTCTTTAATTTTGAAGCCAAGTTTTTGGGATAAGACCAAAATCTCCGGGTCAAAAGCAAAGCGGTTAATTTTACATTTTGGAAAAATATGTTCAGTTGCTTTTGCGGTAAAACCTTTGAAACCGCACTGGCTGTCTAAAATTCTCCAGGTTCCGCAAATTATTTGAGTTAACAGGCGAAAGACATCGCCTAAAATCCGACGATGTATTAGCTGAGGAGGATCTAAAACTGCTCCTTTTATATCCCTAGAGCCAATAACAATGTCATAGCCCTTTTCAAATTCAGGCAGCATTTTTTCCAGATGACAAATTGAAGTAGAATTGTCCGCGTCAGTAAAAACACGATATTCTCCTTTTGCGTCCAGCATCCCCTGCCGAATTACAAAACCCTTGCCGTGATTGATTTTATTATCAATCATTCGCAAGTGTTTAATGTCGGGTTTTAAACACTCAACAACTTCGGATGTTCTATCCTTTGAACCGTCATTAACTACAATAATCTCGTATTCATAATTTTGCTGTCTTAGATACTTGTCAATTTCCTTCAAGGTTTTGGGCAACCGCTTTTCCTCATTATAAGCCGGAATAATTACTGATAAATACATATTATTATGATAGCACAATTTTGAGATAAAAAAATTATGTTTTCTCTAATTCTGTCAAAACCTGGCAGCCGGTTGGAGTGATTGCCATTTGGTGTTCAAAATGAGCGGATAAAGAACCGTCTTTTGTTTCAAAACCATGGCCGTCATCTGATTTTTTTAATTTGTAATCCCCTATTGTGACCATTGGTTCCAAGCAAAAAACCATTCCTTGTCTTATTTTGGGGCCGGTGTGCCGCTTGCCATAATTCATAATTTGCGGTTCTTGGTGAAGATCTTTTCCAATGCCGTGTCCGCACAAATCGCGAACAACATTAAATCCCTGTGACTCAACATATCTCTGAATAGTATTTCCAATATCGCCAAAAGTATTTCCCTGCCGCGCTTTTTTAATTCCTCTTTTTAGCGCTTTTTTAGTTACTTTAATTAACCGCAATGTCTCCGGGTCGCATTTTCCCACTGGAACTGTCACAGCCATATCCGCAAAATATTTTTGCCATATAAGCCCTATATCAAGGGAAATAATATCTCCTTGTTTTAATCTATAATTAGAAGGCGCGGAATGAACAACTTGTTCATTAATTGAAGTGCATAAAACAGCCGGAAACCCGTCATATCCCTTAAAAGCCGGCCGGGCATTATAACTAAAAATCAGAGCCTCTGCGACCCTGTCTAATTCTTTAGTGGTAATTCCCGGCTCAACCCTGCTTATTAATTGCTTTAGAATTTTTGCCAGAATTTTACCTCCCTCAACCATTATTGCTATTTCTTGTTTTGTTTTAATTGATATCATTTCAATGCTTTTAGAATATCATTAAAGACATCTTCAATGCTTTGCTCACCGTTGATTTTTATAAGACGATTTTGTGTTTCATAAAATTCAACAACTTTTATCACCCTGTTGTCGTAAAAATCTAAGCGGCTGTTTATTGCTTCAAAAGTATCATCAGCCCGGGTTGTTAATTCGCCATTGCATTTATCGCAGGTTTTTAATTCTTTGAATTCACCAACCCAAGGAATCAATCGCCCGCATTTTTTGCAAATCCGCCTTTTTGATAAACGGTCATGCGCTTCCTGCCTTGAGATATCAATCAGTAAATTAAAAGTTGTCTCTTTTCTCTCTAAAAAATCCAAAAATCTGTCTAATGTCTGGGCTTCATTAACACGGCGCGGAGCGCCGTCAAGAATAAATCCCTGGTCTTCTTTGAGGTTATACGCGAGTTCATGCATCCATAAAGCAGACGCTAAATCATCAAACGGCAAACCACCCTCTTTTAAAATTTTCTTAATTCTGATACTGGTATCTGAATTAGCATTGGATAAATCCCTGAATAAATCGCCTGTGGCAAGATAAAACAGATTACCAAAATGCTTCATCAAAAGTTTTGCCTGAGTTCCTTTTCCTGAACCAGACCTCCCGATTAAAGTAAAATTCAACACTTTGTTCATAATTTAGAATTTTTCATATTCTCTCATTTGTAATTGAGCGTTGATTTGGCGCATTGTTTCCAAAGCAACGCTAACCACAATCAATAAAGCGGTTCCTCCAATTAAAAAACTAAAAACCATTACACCGGTTATATTCCCGACAATTTGCGGCATTATGGCAATCGTTCCCAAGAACAAAGCGCCAATTAATAAAACCCTGTTCAAAATATATTGTATAAAATTAGCCGTGGAAGTGCCCGGTCTGATTCCCGGAACAAACCCGCCCATTTTTTGTAAATTCGTGGCAATGCTTTTAGGGTCAAAAGTAACCGCTGTGTAGAAAAAAGTAAAAAGACAAACCAATAAAAAGTATAAACTTCCATAAACCCAGGGATTTTCAAAAAAAGTGCTGACTATCTGAGCAATATTTCCCACAGCGCCCGCGGCTCCGGTAAAAAAATTAGCAATCATTGAAGGAAAAAGCAAAATAGACAAGGCGAAAATTATAGGCATTACTCCCGCGGGATTAACATTCAAAGGCAAATAAGTAGAAACGCCGCCGTACATTTTCGTTCCCCTCACTCTCTTGGCGTATGAAACAGGAATATTCCGCCTGCCCTCATTAATTAAAACCACGCCTGCAATAATAATTAAAGCCATTCCGAAAAAAAGCAAATAAGAAGGAATTCTTGACGGGTCCCATGTGACCAGCATTTGGCGGATATTATTCGGAAAATCAGCAATAATACCGGCAAAAATTAAAAGAGAAACGCCGTTGCCAATTCCTTTTTCCGAAATCAACTCTCCCAGCCACATCAAAAACAAAGCGCCCGCGGCTATGGTAAAAATTGAAGTTAAAAGAGCGATCGGCGAAAGAACGCCGATAACATTTTGCTTTTGTAAAAGAGTTAACATTCCATATCCCTGAAGCGCTGCCAATGGCACCGTTGCTATCCTGCAATACTGGTTAAATCTTTGCTTGCCCGCTTCGCCTTCTTCTTTATACATCCTTTCAAGCTGGGGAAAAATCATTGTTAAAAGCTGGAAAATAATCACCGCGGTAATAAATGGCCCTAATCCTAACATTACAATGGAAAGGTTATCCAAAGCTCCGCCGGTAAACACATTCAAAAGTCCGAACATCTGAAATTGCTCAAAAAAATCTTTCAGGTTTTCCGCGTTAATTCCCGGAATAGGTATGTTAGCCATTATCCGAAAAATAGTAAAAATCCCCAAGACAAATAAAATTTTATTTCTAAGGTCGTGAATTTTTAATATCTGAATGAGTTTATTAAACATAATTGAAAATTTATTTCACGGCGCCTTTGGCTTTTTCTATTTTCTCTTTTGCTGATTTTGAGACCACGCATCCCTCAATAATAAATTTTTTGGTAAGTTTTCCTTTTCCTAAAATTTTTACAATTGGCGCTTTCTTTCTTATTCTACGAATTATTTTCTTTTCAATCAAGAGATTAGGATTGATTTGCTCTTCTGAATTAAATTTCTTTTCTAAAAGACCTAAATTCACAACAGCGCCAAAATCTGGTTTTGCTTTAAACTTGTATCCTTTAAGTTTGGGATATCTTTTAATTAAACCGCGAATAATTGGCTCAAATTTCTTGCCTGCGCGTGATTTCTGTCCTTTCACTCCTTTACCGCTATAAGTGCCTCGTTTTCCGCCGCGGCCAATTCTTTTCTTGTTTTTTAATTTATGTTTTGGTTTTAGTTGATGAATCTGCATGTTTTAATTTTTTTAACGCTTCTATTGTTGCTTTAGCGTTATTTAATTTATTTCCTGTTCTTCCAATAATTTTTGAAGAAATATTTTTAATTCCGGCTAACTGACAAATAACCCTCACGGTTCCGCCGGCCACTAATCCCCTTCCTTTTCTCTGGGGTTTTAACATTATTTTAGACGGTCCCAACTTAATTTCTATCTGGTGAGGAATTGTCTCGTTAACCATCGGCACTTTAATCATATTTTTCTTGGCTGCTTTTGTCGCTTTTTCAATGGCTTTTGCCACATCAGAACCTTTAGCAAGACCCACTCCAACCAAACCATTTTTATCTCCGCAAACCATAACCGCGCGAAAACCAATTCTCCTGCCCCCTGCTCGGGTATGGGAAACTCTGGATAAATCCAAAAGCTTGGATTCAAATTCATCTTTGTTTTCTCTATTTGAAAAATTTTTTCTAAACATAATTTTTGTAATTAAAATACTAATCCCGCGTCTCTCGCGCCTTCGGCTATTGCTTTCACTCTACCATGATACTTATATCCTCCTCTGTCAAAAACAATTTTCACGACTTTGTTTTTCAGCGCTTTTTCAGCAAGCATTTTCCCTATTTCATACGCAACCGCAATTTTCCCTGTTCTTGTTTCCTTTTCTTTTTTTTCTTCTAAATTTTTTATTTTTGGTTGTAATTTTGGCTTTTGTGTTTT
>JAGMAB010000007.1 GCA_023131055.1 Candidatus Parcubacteria bacterium
GCAATTACATCAATCTGCCATTTTGCGTCCAAAGGAATCTTGTTTTTTGCCAGCCAGACCTCGGATACTTTTATCAATTTTCTCTGTTTGGCAAAATTCACTTTTTCTTCCGGTGGAATAGATTTGCGTCCTGATTTAATTCTAATTGTTTTTACCTCAATAAAACAAATATCATCTCCTTTTTTGGCAATAATATCTATTTCTCCTTTTTGAGGACTTCCCGTAAAACGAAAACAATAATTTCTATCCAGAATTTTATAGCCCTTTCTTTTCAAATAATCCTCGGCAATTTTCTCTCCCAAATTACCTGTCTGCCTTGTGTTCATAAAATAGGAAGTAGAAAAAGTTTAAATTTTAATTGTATTTTATAACAGAAAACTTAATTCGGCAATTTGGATAAATTAAAACGATTGTGGATAATTAAACTTGACAGGATTTATTGATTTGATATACTTAAAATGTCAAGCACGGGAACAATCGCAACTCCGAAAATCCGAGACCTTATAGTCATCGGATTTTCTTTTTATTAAAAAATATACTATTCTGAATACGTGGAGTTTCAAGGGGCCACCTCATGGCGAGGTTTCCGTGCTTGACACTCGGAATGAGGGGTTCGATTCCCCTTGGCTCCACGCCAAAAATCGTTCCGCTTACAGCAGGACGATTTTTAGTTTGAAAAAAATCGCATAATATGGATACATTTATCCGCTAATAGCAGCAAGAATTCCTGAACCTATAATTACAAACAATAATCCTAATATTTTCAACAATGTTATTGATTCTCCTAAGAAAAATCCTATTAAAACCGCAATTGCGATACTTCCTCCAATAATTATCGGACCTGCAACTGAAATAGCAAGTCCAGATCCGTAAGCTTTTAGCGCAAAATAATCAATTGTTAAAGCACATACTCCTGCTAATACAGCAAACAAAATTCCTTTTGGATTAGAAAACAAAGTTGTTGTTTTAATTTTAGGTAGTAGAAAAATTAAACCCAAAACAACAGCAGTAAGTGAAACAATTATTGCGCCAAATAAATAATTTATTTTGTCTGCAGCTTGCTGATGAAAAACTGTCCAAGCACCAAAAGCAACTGCGGCGATTATTGCGAAAATTATTCCTGGATTCATAATATTAATAGATTATTGATGTAAGTATATAAATATTTTCTTCTAGTGTCTAATTGATTTATTATTTGTTAGAGAAAATTCTGGATTTTTTCCAAACTATTTTCAAGATTAAAAACAATATCAAAATTTTTAATTTCTTTTGGTTTAATCCATTTATATTCTGTGTGTTCCCAATCTAATTTTATCTCTGGTTTGTTCCTTAATTTTATTAAAACAGGATGAACAATCCAAGTTTTTTTTATTTCAGTATCTGTAAACTGATAGAATTCTCCAATATGAATTGATAATATATTATTATCGCGCTCAATTCCTAATTCTTCTCTAATTTCTTCAAGGACTTTCTCGCGAATTGGTTTTAATTCATCTAAATAACCGGCAACTGTGTTCCATTTTCCCTGATATGTTCTGACCTTATCGCTTCTTTTCAAAAGAAGAATATTATTTTGATATTCAATAAAAACGGTTATTACCGGCGCGGTGTCAGAATTTGAATAATCAATTCTTCCGTCTGGAAATTTAGGCAGTTTTTCATCAAATTGTTTTATAATTTCTAAAATTTTCTGCTCATTCATAAAAAGCTTAATTTACTTTTTAAAAAAATCGTCTGCTTTAAGTCCTGATAGAAGCAAAATGGACTGAAATGTTCCATAGGGAATTTCTTTTTTACCTATTTTCACAATAACCGTCCGCGTTGGATTACCTGTTTTACGGAATTTAGCATGGCTTCCTTTTTGAGAAACAAAAACAAAGCCCTTGGAAAGAAAGACTTTTATAACAATCTTTAATCTAATGGGTTTAGGCATATTCTAAAGCAAATGGAACAATATCTGGTCGTTCCACCTTTACCGCCTTTGATACTGGCACATCTTCAAAGTAAAGCTCTAACGCTTCCCGAAGACTATCTAAAGCCTCTTTTTTTGTTTCTCCAAAACTAGAAACCCCGGTGTTTAAATTCCAGGACACATAATACTTGCCTTCTTTCCAAACTATGTTTTTTAAGTTTATTTTACGCATATGTTTTTAGAGGTTATTTCTATTTTTAGAGTATCAAATTAAAAAATTAAGTCAAATTTAATCATAAAAAAATCTTATTGATTTATTATAAATTTGAAACAAAATAATTTTTAACAGCAAACTCAAATTGCTCAATAAAAAGATTTTTGAAATAACTAATATTGTTTTGTTCATAAAATAAAATAATCGCTTTTTTGTATTCTTCTTCTTTAACACTGCGATAAGAAAGCGGACAAATATTATTAGCCATTAAAATAGCGTTAGCAGCCAATCTGCTTGTTCGTTTATTGCCATCGTCAAACGGTTGAATATAAGCAACCATTACCATTAAAATAACGGCTTTGGCAAAAATGTTTTTTTCTTGATTAACTATTGCGCAAGTTTTTTCTAACGCTTCTCTGATTTGAAAAACATTATCTATTGGACAATATGCGGTGCCGGTAATTCCAACCGGTAATTTTCTAAGCCCGCTACTAATATCCAAATCTTTAGTCAAAAGAAAATGTATATCTTCCAGTTTGGCAACTGTAATTTTTTTAAACGCCAAAAGATTTTTCCTGATATATTCCAAAACATTTTTATGATTCAAAATCATAATTGCTTCTTTTTTTTTGCGGCCTTTGGCTTGCTTGTTATGTTTAATCAAAAATTCTGTCTCTAAAAGAGTATAAGTATTTCCTTCAATAGCAGAAGATTTCCAACTTAATTCTATAACTAATCGCTCAAATTCGCGCTTAAAATTTGCCTTTGGTAATTTTTTAATATTTTTTTGATATTCAAAAGCAAGCTGGTTAAGCTCTTTTTCTTCATCAACAATAAAAATATTTTTAAAAATATCAACAAGTTCAAAATTAAAACTTTTTTTACCCCTTCTTTGATCCGGCGCAATTTTGAAATAATCATTTACATCAATCGGCTTTAAAAGATTATATTGATTAGATAATTGATAGACCACGCTTCTGCCTTTACCAATTCGTTTAACAAAATTAAATTTTAACAATTGATTTAAATCTCTAATTATCGTAATCCTGGAAATTTTAGAAAATTTTTGAACCAAATCAAAAACCAGTTCGGAAACAGAGATTTTCCCTTGTTTATCAATCAAATTCAGAATTATTTCTTGTCTTTTATTTAATTGGTTAAACTTTAACTCCATGATAATTGTATCATTTTTATGCTCTAATTGTATCATTTATGATACAAAACACAACCAATTATATCTTTGTGGACTCAGCGAGAATCGAACTCGCATTTCCGCAATGCGAATGCGGTGTAATGCCATTATACTATGAGCCCATGTGTGAATTTTCAATTTCTAATTTTCAATTTTCATTCAATTTTCAATGTCTAAATTTTCAAATTAAATCAAAATGTTTTTAAGTTCAGCCAACGAACGGATTTTAATGCCTGAATAATTTTTAATTTTGTTTTCGCGGTCAATCAGTATGGCTTTCATTCCCAATTTTTCAGCCGGTAAAATATCTCTTTCTATTTCATCGCCGACCATTACTGCTTGTTTTGGCTTAACATTAAACTTTTCTAAAACCATTAAAAACGCTCTCGTGTCTGGTTTTATAAATTTTGTTTCTTTTGGCGTAAAAATCTCAAAATGTTTTTCCAAACCAAGATTAGAAAACAAAAAAGCAGAACCAGTAGTCAAAATCGCTTTTTGGCAGGGAAGTCCAAAAACTTCTTTTGCATCGTCAAAAAGCCCACAATCAACATTTCCCTTGAGAAAATCCTCTTTTTTGACTTCTTTTGCAAAAAATCCCAACGTCCCAAAAAAATCAAATATTATCAGTTGTGATTTCATATGTCGGGCTACCGAGATTTGCACTCGGGCTAAATTCTCCCGAAGAACTCGTGCTACTATTACACTATAGCCCGATATACAATCATTTATCAATAATTAATAATCATTTACTTAGAAATTAAAAATTTCTAAGTGACCCAGTATTTTTGCTTTGTCATCTTATCTTTTTTCATTTCTAATGTTTCTCTTTGTTTTTTGGCTTCCCGGGTTTTTGATTCTAATTCTTTGTCAGATAGTTGACCTAATTTCTTGATTTCTTTTTCCAAAAATTCTTTTTTGTTTTTTTGAGGGTCTTCCAAAACATAACCAAGTAAAACATCTAAAATTTGTCCTATCTTTATACAAGGCCTGATTTTCAAAAGCCGCATTACATCATCTCCTTTAACTTTTAATTTCATAACTGAAATCGGGTCTTGGGCAACTTTTTCAATTAAATATCTAAGATGCCTTAATTTATACGGTTCCGCTTTGGGACAGCCAGACCCAATCCTATCGCACATTCTCACTTGAAGCAGTTCATTTATGTTTTCTACGCCAACCTGACGCACTAATCTCCTTACCGACGCTTTGCCAACCTCGTCAACATTATAATAAAACAAATGATATCTGACTAATTTAAAAATCTTCTCAATATCTTTTTTGGAAAATTTCAACCGATTTAGCAATTGAATAGTCATTTTTGCTCCAACTATTTCGTGGTTGTAAAAAGTAGCGTTTGGTCCTTTGCCTCGCTTGGTTCTAGGCTTTCCAATATCGTGAAGCAAAGCAGCCAAGCGAACATATTTGTTAAAATTGCTCTTAACAGCAAAATCCAAAGAACG
Organism: Candidatus Parcubacteria bacterium; assembly: GCA_023131055.1. Lineage (GTDB taxonomy): Bacteria > Patescibacteriota > Minisyncoccia > Minisyncoccales > JAGMAB01 > JAGMAB01. The sequence continues at coordinate 4,779 of JAGMAB010000007.1, forward strand.
CAAACTATGTTCATAACAATCATAAATATGATGCTTGTTCTGGCTTATTCCATAACCCTCTTCTAATTCCGGAATAATATATTTTAACATTTTAAGCTGCCTTAAAAGCTCTATGCCTTCAGACGCTTTTTCAGACATAATAATTTTCATCAGTTCATCTCTGATTCGCTCTTTGGAAATTGTTCCTAATAAAATAGAATTTTTTTTGATTGCTTGTTTGGTTTTTTCTTCAATCTGCCATCCGCCAGCTGGCGGACTTCCCAAAACAGATATTAAACGAACCGCTCTGAGCATTCTCAAAGCATCTTCATTAAACCTGTTTTCCGGCTTGCCCACCGCGCGAATAAGTTTATTCTCTAAATCTTTTTGCCCGTTAAATAAGTCAATAATTTCCAATTTTCCATCCATTGCTATTGCATTGACAGTAAAGTCGCGTCTTTTCAAATCCTGTTCAATTGTCTTGGCAAACTTGATTTCATCAGGATGCCGTTTGTCAGTATATTTTGCTTCGCAGCGATAAGTGGTAATTTCAATTTCCTTAAGCTCTGGTTTTTTACTGCCTGTTTTAACGGTCACTGTTAAAAACTTGTTCTCATAAAAACTTTTAGGGAATATTTTTTGAATTTCTTCCGGCTTAGCGTTAGTGGCAACATCCCAATCTTTGGGCTTAATTCCCGTTAAAAAATCCCTGACGCAGCCGCCAACAATATGAGCGCTAAAACGCTTTTTCTTTAATTTATCAATTACAAGTTTTACTTCTTTTGGAATTTCCATAATCTAATCTTAACTTAAAAATTTGCTTTTTTCAATTGCCTTTGTTAGAATGACTTAACTGCCTCGCCCTCGTAGTGAAACGGATATCACGCGACGCTTCGGACGTTGAAGTCCGGGTTCGAATCCTGGCGAGGGCACAATATGAATTTTCAATTACTAATGTTTAAAAAAATAGTTTTAATAATTTTATTGGCAGGTTTTGTTTTAATTCCTTTGATTTCACACGCAGCCGGATTAGTGCCTTGCGGAGAAGAAGGAAATCCTTGCCAACTGTGTGATTTTTTTGTTTTAGTTGATAATGTAATTGATTTTGTTTTGATAAAATTAGTTCCGCCATTGGCGGTTCTGATGTTAGTAATCGGCGGAATAATGTTTGTAGGCGCGACTTTGGAATTTCTGCCGGGCGGACCAACTCTTTTAAGCCAGGCAAAAGCAATAATGACTTCAGTAGTAATCGGCTTAATCATAATTTATGGCGGCTGGATTATTATAGGATTATTTTTGAATACAATTGGTTTATCTGAATGGACTGGCGGAACTACTGGTATTTTTTCAAACTGGAATCAAGGTTTTTTCACAATCCCTTGCGAGTAATTCCCGCCCCCATAACTTAATGGAAAAGTAGTTGCCTCTTAAGCAATTAATCCAGGTTCGAATCCTGGTGGGGGCACAAAGATAATTAATAATTTTTAAAACTATGTTAAATCCAGAAGAAAAAACAAAAACAATCAAAAAATACAAAGTTCATGAAACAGACACCGGGTCACCGGAAGTGCAGATTGCTTTGCTTTCCGAAGAAATCAAGCGCCTGCTTTTACATTTGAAAAAACACTCTAAAGACTTTCATTCCAAAAGGGGATTGTTAAAAATGGTTGCGAACAGAAGAAAACTTTTAACATATTTGAAAGAAGAAAGTACAAGAAGATATAACATCATTATTAAAAAAATCGGTTTAAAAAAATGATTATAAAGCATATTGGGCAAAGAGTGGCTGTGTTGATTGATGTTCAGAATTTATATCATTCAGCCAAAAATTTATATCAGTCCAGGGTTAATTTCCAGGAAATTTTGAAGTCTGCTGTGAGCGGGAGAAATTTAATTAGGGCTTTTGCTTATGTAGTAAGGACAAAAACCGGCGAAGAAAAGCCGTTTTTTGAAGCGCTCACAAAATTAGGAATTGAAACAAGAGTAAGAGACCTTCAGGAATTTTACGGCGGTATGAAAAAAGCTGACTGGGATGTGGGCATTACCGTTGACGCTATCAGAATTTCTCCTGATGTTGACACTATTGTTCTAGGTTCAGGAGACGGAGATTTTCTCCAGTTGGTTGATTTTTTAAAAAACCAGGGGAAAAGAGTGGAAGTTATCGCTTTTGACAGGTCTGCGTCCCTAAAATTAAAAGAAGCGGCTGACGAATTTATTGACATAGGAAAAGAACCTAAAAAATATTTATTAAAAAAAGAAAAAATTGTAGAAAAAAAATGAAAGAAAAAATTTACAAATTAGACATTGATGGCAAGGAACTTATTATTAAAATTACTGATTTAACAGAACAAGCGTCCGGAAGTTGCTTAATCCAATATGGCGACACATTGGTTTTGGCAACAGCAGTAATGTCAAAACAGGAAAGAGAAGGCATAGATTTTTTTCCTTTAAGCGTTGAATATCAGGAAAGATTTTACGCCGCGGGGAAAATTCTGGGCTCCCGTTATATCAGAAGAGAAAGCCGTCCTTCTGATGAAGCGATTTTAACCGCGCGTTTGATTGACAGAACAATCAGGCCGCTTTTCCCGGAAAACCTAAAAAAAGAAATTCAAGTTGTTCTCACCTGTCTTTCATGGGACAGAGAAAACGACCCTGATATAATCTGCTTGATTGCCGCTTCTTTAAGTTTGGCAAGTTCTGACATCCCTTGGTCGGGTCCTATTGCCAGCGTAAGAGTCGGACGGCTGGATAACAAATTTATTCTCAATCCTACTTACGAGCAAAGAGAAAAAAGCGATTTTGATTTAGTAATATCAGGCATTGAAAAAAATCATGAGATTTTAATCAATATGCTTGAAGGAGAAGGACAGGAAACAGAAGAAGACGCAGTTCTGCAGGCGGTTAAATTTTCAATGCCTTATTTAAAAAAACTTATTTCCTTTCAAAAACAGATTATTCAAGAAATAGGCAAAGAAAAAAGCTTGGTCAAAGCTCAAGAACAGGACATTGACTTGGAAAAAGACATCAAAGAATTCTTGGAACAACGATTGGAAAAAATTGAAAACCTTGGCGCTCTTAAAGACGACTTGCTCTCTTTTGTTGCGGAAAAATATCCTGAACCAAAGAAAATAAATTACGCCAAAGATATTTTTGAAAAAGAAATAGAAAAAGCGCTCCATCAAAGAATAATTGCAAAAGAAGAAAGGCCTGATAGCAGGAAATTAGACGAAACAAGAGAAATTTCCTGCGCAACCGGCATCTTGCCAAGAACGCACGGGTCAGGGCTTTTCTGCCGCGGACTGACCAAAACTTTATCTATTCTTACGCTGGGCGCGCCGGGAGATGTCCGTTTTTTGGAAGGAATGGAAATTGTCGGCAAGAAAAGGTTTATGCATCATTATAATTTCCCTGCTTACTGCGTCGGCGAAGTAAAGCCGTTCAGAGGTCCCGGGCGAAGAGAAATAGGGCATGGAATGCTGGCTGAAAAAGCTTTATTGCCGCTAATCCCTGATTCGGATGAATTTCCCTACACAATCAGGATTGTTTCTGAAAATTTGTCTTCCAACGGTTCCACATCTATGGCTTCTATTTCATCTTCTTGCTTGGCTCTGATGGATGCCGGGGTGCCGATAAAAACTCCTGTTGCTGGAATTGCCATTGGCTTAATACAAGATTCTTCAGGAAATTACAAAATTTTAACTGATATTCAGGGTCCGGAAGACCATTACGGCGATATGGACTTTAAAGTGGCAGGAACTGAAAAAGGCATAACCGCTATTCAAATGGATGTTAAAATTAAAGGCATTACTGAACAAATTCTAAAGCAGGCATTAGAACAAGGCAAAAAAGCAAGAAAGCAGATTTTGGAAAAAATGAAAAAAACAATAGCAAGTCCAAGGACAGAACTTTCGCCATTTGCCCCTAAAATTAAAACCTTGCAGATTAATCCTGAAAAAATAAGAGAAGTAATCGGACCCGGCGGAAAAATAATTAACAAAATAATTGAAGATTGCGGAGTTACCATTGACATTGAGGATTCCGGCAAGATTTTTGTCGCTTCAGAATCAGAACAAGCAGTGGATAAAGCAATGGAATGGATAAAAAATATTACCAGAGAAGTGGAAATAGGAGAAATTTTCCAGGGCAAGGTGAAAAGAATTTTGGACTTTGGCGCTTTTGTTGAAATACTGCCGGGACAGGACGGCTTGGTTCATATTTCCGAATTAGCTCCGTATAGAGTGGAAAAAGTTGAAGACATAGTTAAAATAGGCGATACAGTGTCAGTAAAAGTGATTTCTGTTGACGAGCAAGGACGGATAAACCTTTCAATAAAACAAATAAAAGAACAAAATGACCATGGAAGAAAACACAAATAAGGTAAATGAAGAAAAACAAAAAAAGGAGTTTTTGAAAAGAACAGAAATACGAACAATGGCAAAAGATATCACTAAATTAAGAAAGATAGAAACCGAGAAAGAAAAACAAAGAATTATGGGTTTGCGACCCAAAGAACAAGACAAAAAACCCGTGCTTGCGCCAACAGCAGATATAAACAAGGAAACCTTAATTCCTAAGCCCTTGTCTAAAAAATCTTTTCCTTTTAAAAAACTTTTACCCAGAGCAATAGTTGTTTTAATAATTATTTGCGCGCTTGGCTTGATTTTTTGGCTCATTGGAGCAAAAAAGGCTCCGGATGAGAAACCATTTGTACCGGAAATTACTCAACCAGATGAAGAAGAAATTGAAGAAAAAATTCCGGAAAAAATACCGGAAATTCATATTCCTGCTTGCTTAATTTTAACTGAACAAACAGAAATTCTGGAAATTTCTGAAACCCAAGACATTGTTCAAGTTTTCTCTCAAATAATGGAGCAGGAATTGCCAAATGATGCTTTAATCCGGGTTGTAATTAAAAATATTAGCCAAGGACGCTTAGTATCTTTACAAGAACTATCTTCTGTTTTTCAAATAGAAATTTCTTCAGAAATTTTTCAGAAATTTGGGCCAGATTATAGCTTAATTATTTATGGACAAGAGCAAGGAAAAAGAATTGCCTTTATCGCTAATATAAAAGAAAAACAAGGGCTAACTGAATCATTAGACAAATGGGAACAAGAATTAAAAGAATTCAAACCGGCAAAATATAAAGGCATTGCTTTCCGCTATCTGACTATCTCTGAACAAGACCACATTGGAATTTGTTATTCTTTTATTGACGATTTGTTTATCTGGACTTCTTCGGGCGAATTAATGGTTAAAATTATTGATAAACTAAGTGATTAAAATACATTATATCATGATTGATAAAAAAATAGTCCAAGAGCTAAAACAAAAACTGGAAAAAGAAAAAACAGCTATTGAAAAAGAGCTTAAAACATTTGCCAAAAAAGACAAGAAATTAAAAGGGGACTGGGACACCCGTTTTCCGCGCTGGAACGGTGATTCAAGCAGCAGTTCATCTATGGAAACAGCTGCGGATGAAGTTGAAGAATATTCCACTCTTTTGCCTATTGAACACAGCTTGGAATTAAAATTAAAAGATATTAATGCGGCTTTGGAAAAACTCAAAAATAAAAAATACGGAATCTGCGAAAAATGCAAAAAGCCAATCAGCATTAAAAGATTAAAGGTTTATCCGGAAGCCAAAACCTGCAAAAAGTGCAATTAAAACATTATGCCTTCTAAAGTTTTTTCAGCGGCTCTTTCGGGTTTAGAAGCCCAGCTCATTGAAGTGGAAGTAGATGCCTCATACGGATTGAGGCATTTTGAAATTGTCGGCTTGCCTGACAAAGCGGTTCAGGAAGCAAAAGAAAGAGTTGGAGCCGCAATTGAAAGCTCTGGATTTAAATCTCCCCATCACCAGTCAACCAGGGTATTGGTCTCTCTGGCGCCGGCTGATTTGAAAAAAGAAGGCTCTTTCTACGATTTACCAATTGCTTTGGCTTATCTTTTAGCCGCAGAAAAAATCAGATTCAATCCTTTGGATAAAATTCTTTTGGGAGAGTTAGCTTTGGACGGACGGCTAAGGCCGATAAAAGGAGTTGTTTCTTTTGCCATTGCTTGCAAGGAAAAAGGTTTTTCCGAACTAATCCTGCCAAAAGAAAACAGAACCGAAGCTTCTTTAGTAAAGGGATTGAAAGTAATAGGCGTGGAAAATTTAGGAGAAGCAATCGCATATTTAGAAGGGAAAAAAGAAATTTCTGGGTTCAAAATAGATATAAAAGATTTTTTCCAGGCCTCTAAATATCCTGTTGATTTGGCTTATGTCAAAGGACAGGAATCAGCTAAACGGGCTCTGGAAATCGCTGCGGCTGGCAGCCATAACATTATGATGACGGGACCGCCGGGCGCTGGCAAAAGCTTGTTAGCCAAAGCAATTCCGTCAATTCTGCCCCGGCTTTCTTTTGCGGAATCTTTGGAAGTGACGAAAATTTACAGCGTATCCGGCTTGCTTCCCCAAAAAAAACCTTTAATCAATTTAAGGCCTTTTCGTTCGCCGCATCATACTTCCTCTGAAGTATCTTTGATTGGCGGCGGCAATCCTTTGAGAGCGGGAGAAATTACTTTATCCCATCGCGGAATTCTTTTCTTGGACGAGTTTCCTGAATTCCACCGCGATGTCTTGGAAAGTTTAAGGCAGCCTTTGGAAGAGGGAAAAATCACTTTATTGCGCGCAAAACAATGTTTAACTCTGCCTGCTCGTTTTACTTTAGTGGCAGCGGCCAATCCCTGTCCCTGCGGTTTTCATGGAGACCCTGAAAGAGAATGCACTTGCACGCCTTCCCAAATTCAAATGTACAGAAGAAAACTGTCAGGTCCTTTAATGGATCGGCTTGACCTTTTTATCCCGGTTCCGGCTTTAAAATACGAAAAATTAACCTCTGCTGACAAAGAAAATTCCAGCGCAAGCATTAAACAAAGAGTGGAAAAAGCCAGAAAAATCCAGCAAGACCGGTTTTCAGGAGATAAAACGAATTCAGAAATGGAAATCCCTGAAATAAAAAAATACTGCTCAATTGACAGTAAAACAGAAAACCTTTTAAGAGATTATGTTGATTCCGGCAAGTTATCAGCTCGCGGGTATCACCGGGTTTTGAAAACAGCCAGGACAATTGCTGATTTAGACAATTCTGAAAATATCAGACAAAATCATTTATCCGAAGCAATTTCTTACCGCTTCCGCCAGAATTAAATTATTACTGAAAAGGATTTCTGGCTCCATTCACTCCAAAATGCACATGACAGCCGGTAGACATACCCGCGCCGGGCGTGCCCGGCTCGCCGCCCATCAAAGCAATAACCTGTCCTTGAGAAACCTGTTGTCCCTGGCTCACCAACGCTTTTAAAATATGACCGTACATTGTCACTACTCCGTTAGGATGCAGGATTGTTATATGATTGCCCGCTCCGCCAAAAGCCCAGCGGGAAACAGAATTAGTTAATTTTACTTTCAAAACTTTTCCTCCTGCTGCCGCGTAAATCACATCTCCGCATTTGCCGTTGCTGAAATCAATAGCGTTATACCAGTGAAGCCTTTGCGTAATGCGGCAGGGAGCGGAAATAGGACAAATAAAATAACTATTAGCCAAAGGAACAGAAGAAGAAACAGCATATTGAACTTTTACCTTAGGCATTTTTCCTTCAGGAATAATTAAAATATCACCTATAAAAATATCCGCTTCGTTAGAAAGTTCGTTAAAAGCAATTATGTCAGAGGTTTTTCCCTCATATTTTTTAGCAAGCTCTGAAATTGTCTCGCCGGCTTTAACATGATGAATTATTCCGGAAACAGGGGACACTACTAATTTCTGGCCTATTTGAATAACAGAATTTTTATTTAAATCATTTGCCCAAAGCAATGTTTCTAATGTGATGCCAAATTTATGCGCGATTGACCAAAGATTGTCTCCAGCTTCAATCTCATATTCAGTAATCGCTTTTTTAATGTCCTGTGGCTCATACGCTCCTACTAAAGCTCCCAAAACTTGAGGTGAAAAAATATTCGCCGGCGAACAAGCAGATATGGTATTTTTCCCAATTAAAAGAAAATCAGGGGATTCTAAAGCAAAACTTTTTGTCGTACTTAAAAACAAATCCTGATTATTATTTTTGACAGAATTTTCCTGCTCTGAATTATTAAAAAAAGATAAAGAAACCAAACCAATTAAAATAATTGCTACTATCAAAACTGCTTTTTTATACATATTATATTAAAATACCTTAACCAAATTATATGTCAAGTCAAAATAACCTGCTGTATCATACTAAGAAATTATTAAAAAAATATCAGGTTCTACCTTCTAAAAAACTGGGCCAGAATTTTTTAATTGATAAAACAGCAATTAAAAAAATTATTGCGGCTGCAAATCTCCAGCCAAAAGATGTTGTTTTAGAAATCGGTCCGGGAACAGGAACTTTAACTCAAGAAATAGCAAAAAAAGTAAAACAAGTAATTGCCGTAGAAAAAGACGCAAAAATGCGCGAAATTTTAAAAGAAACAATGAAAGAATACAAAAATGTTAAAATCATCCAAGCAGACATTTTGAAAGTTATCAATAATAAATTATCAATAATTAATCAGGGCGAGAACATTTCTCGCCCTAAATTATCAGTAATCAATTACAAAGTGATAGGGAATTTGCCGTTTTATCTTACGGCGCCGGTAATCCGCAAATTCCTGGAATTGTTCGGGGTCAGACCCCGAACAATTCCACAACAGATGGTTTTTGTGGTTCAAAAAGAAGTGGGTCAGAGAATTTGCCCGCCTCGCCGAGCCCGCTCGGCGGGCGAGGCGGGCGCCAAACTAGGAAAAATGAATTTATTGGCGGTCTCGGTTCAGTTTTACGCCAATGTAAAAATCATTGCTTATATCTCTAAAAAATGTTTTTGGCCTCAGCCAAAAGTTGACTCCGCTATTATCAAAATCACACCGCTGATTAATGCTGATAAAAATCTGATTAATGCTGATTTGTTTTTTAGAATTGTTAAAGCAGGTTTTTCGCAGCCAAGAAAACAATTGCTCAATACCTTATCTTCGGGATTGAAAGTTGAACGCGAGAAAACAAAAAACTGGCTTTTGAAAAACAATATCCCTGTAACACAAAGACCGGAAACATTAAGTATTAAAGATTGGATGTTGCTTGTTAAAAATATGCCCCGTAGTTAAATCTGAAAGATTTATACTATGGGGTTTTACACTTTATTAAAAAAGGGTAAAATAAAACTAATGAAAACAAACATTAAAAAACAAGTTCTCTTTTTTAGCGCTGTTTTGTTTTCAATATCTCTTGGCATAATTATTCCTCTTCACTTTAGCCATGCATTTATAGCAGAGTCCATTGGAATGTATGTAGGTTCCTGGATTATTGCAGGCGGCTTGCAGGTTGTTTTAGCTGTTTCCAGTTTAATAGTTGGTTTGGCAGGAATGATTTTAAGCTGGGTTTTAAGCCCTTATTTTATGTCAATGCCATATACTTCCGGAGGCGTTGTTGAAATCGGCTGGCCAATTGTTAGGGACTTTATCAATATGTTCTTTGTTCTTGGTCTTGTTGTAATTGGATTGGCAACTGCTTTGCGCTTAAAAGAATACCAAGCGCAAAAGGCCTTGCCTGTTTTAATAATTATTGCTATTTTAATTAATTTTACGCCTGTAATCTGCGGTGTGATTGTTGACGCTTCAAATATCCTAATGAATTTCTTCTTGGAAGAAATATCTGGTTTTGGAACTATGATTAATCTTTTTTCCAGCCAGGGAGCAATGCTTGCCCAAACAATTACTGCTGACAGCTTTAGCCAGCTCGCGGCTCTTCCTTTTACCATTATAGGCAAAACACTTATTATGATTGTTTTTGCCTGGGTTACCGCGTTTATTTTCTTTATGTATTCCATGCTTTTTATAATGAGATATGTAATGATTTGGGTTTTGGTGATTGTTTCGCCAATAGCGTTCTTTTCCAGAATTTTTCCGGCAACTAAAAAAGGTGAATATGTTTTCAAAAGTATTTTGGGCTGGGATGAATGGTGGAAGCAATTTTTTGAATGGACATTAATCGGAGTTACCGGCGCCTTTTTTCTATATTTGGGTGAACAAATAATGAATGGATTTTCAATTTCAACTGCTGGCTGGTTACAAGGAATTCCGCCAGAAGGAGGAGGATGGGTTATAGATATAATTACGGCTCCGATTATTGAATTTATGAACACCATGCTGTCCTGGGGCGTTGTTCTGGCTTTTCTGTTTATCGGCTGGATGGTGGCTATTGAAACCAAAGCGCTTGGAGCAAAACATATTACCGACACTTTCAAAAAAATGGGTAAAAAAATGGGTGTCGCAGGATTAAAAGTAGGAGCCGGAGCAACTATAAAAGCAGGAGGTCTAATAAAAGACACGGCTTTAGGATCAGGAGCAGGATTTTATGGAGGAATAAAAACAGAAAAAGGATTAGGTAAAATTAAAGGTGCGGTAATGGGAGCTCATATGGGAGGAATATCAGGCATAAAGCAAGGAGCGGCAAGATGGTATAAAGACAAAGATTTACCTAACAATGCAACTAGAATGGATAAAATAAAAGCAGGATTTCAAACTGCCTTTGAAGATGTAAAATCTATACCTAAAGCTGGCGCGAAAGCAGCAGCAAAAGATTTGGGAGTTCCAGAATTGTTTGAAGAACCCAAAAAACCAGGAGAAAAACCAGAAATGCCAGAAATGCCAGACTTACCATCGAATTTATCAGATGAAGAACGTACAGAACGCATAGAAGATTTCAGGGAAAAGGTAAACACATATGGAAAAGAAACGGAAGAATACTCCACACAGAAAAAACCTTCTGCCGCACCCGTATCACCAGTAGAACCTGAAAAACCTTCTACTTCGCCTGTGACTCCGCCAGAAAAAAAGAAAACAGTTCAAGCAACATTTGGTCAACCCTCAGAACCCCAAGAAAAAGCAGAAAAATGGGGAGGAATAGTTCCGCCTACAACACCATCGAAAGAAACTACACCGCCACCTAAAGAAAAACAAACAACAGGAGAATTTTACAAAGAATTAAAAGAAGAAAGAAGAGAAAAGAAAGAAAAACGTAAAGAAAGAAAAGAGAAAAAGGAAAAAGGAAAGGAAAAAGAAGCAGGATGGGGAGCAGGAAGAGAAAAACCTTCTGGAGTTTTCAAAAAAGCACGTATAAGAAGAAAAATTGAAAAAAGCACTGAAAAAATTATAAAGGAAAATAAAAAAAGAGAAGAGAAAGAACAAAAAGAAAAAGAAGAAAAAAAGGCAGGATGGAAATAAAAAATAAGGGTAAATTAAATTACCCTTAACCTTGATTATTTTTTTCGGTTTTTTCCTCCTTTATTCTTTTCTCACTTTTCTCGCTGATGTCGCGGTATGCCCCTCTTACGGTTTCCTTGTATACCTCTTTTCCTAATTCACTGTCTTGTGGGAAAAATACCGCGCCTTGAGTTTTTGTAATCGTATCCAATTTTTGCAGCATTTCCCACTCCTTTCTCGCCTCTTGAAAAGCTTCTGACTCCTCAATATCTTCCCTTTCCTGAATGCCTTTTCCAATTATCTCTATCTTTCTATCTATTTTTTTACCTTCGGCTTCTCCTTCTAACCGCTTTCTTTCTACTAATTTTTCTGCAATTTCTATCTCTCTATCTGCTTCATACACTTTTGTCCTATATTTTTGTAGTTGTTCCGGAATGTCAAAGTCTTTTAACAGCAGAGTTACTAATCTCACTCCCCATCTGCTAAAATCTCTTGTTATCCATTTTTGAATCTCTTTGCTAATATCTCCCCCTCTCAATGCAACCACATCTTCCAGCGCAAAATCTTTGAGATAAGTTTGAATAGCATCCTGAAGTTTCGCAGGTACTAAATCGTCTCTTATCTCTGTTGTTCCGCCAACCACGCTATAACATATCCTTATTGGTTTATCTGCTATTACTGTGGCTTCAGCTACCATACCTATTGTTCCTCTTTCTTTAGGAAGTTCTACTCTTTCTCCTTTAGTAAAAAGAGAGATGCGAAGTTCTTTTTTAGAAACTTTCTTGTTTTCCGGGATTTTCATTAACCAATACGGCACTAAATAGGCTCCTTCTTTTAATTCTTTGTAAAACCCATCAAGCACCTCTACCATCCACACTTCTGCTGACGGCACTTTAACCCAACTCCTTTTCAGATAGCCAAAACCGACAAGCACTATTATCAATGAAATCACCAATAAAGAAATCGTAGATGTTGTCCATATTCCTATTGTAATGGCTTTATATATATTTAATAAAGCCCATATCGTAACCATTACTGATAGGATAATTGGTATAATCTCTGCAATTGGCACCCATCTTTTTCTTTCTTGCGCTTTTGCTTTAATATCCTCTATGACTTTTCGTACTTCTCTATCTTCCTCTGTTTCCTCTATTCTTTCTTCTTCTTCGGGTTTGGGCGTTACCTCTATCGTTTCCTCTGCCTTTTCTTTTCTCTGTTTTTCTTTTTTCTCTACTCTCCTTTCAAGAATCTTTTGGAGAAAGCTTTTTCTTTTTACTTTCTCTTTTTTTTCTTCTACATTTTCTTCTGTCATCTTTTTTCCTCCTTTTTCAACGCACTTCCTATTTTTCAATATAATAATTTTGGAATGTGCTGGTTAAACTATATCACACAATACGAATTTGTCAAATTTATCTCTGACAACATTCAACGATCGTTGAAAGTTGTCATTGTATGCGCGAGGTTTATCCACAGATAGAATGTTTTATGTCAAAAGTATCTTGCTACGTAGCACGATACTTTCTTCCTTTTTTCTCTTTTGGATATGACATTTCAAAACAGCCTTGACACAAAAAGTTGTCTTTTATGATTGGTTTGTGATAAAATTTAATAAAGGGTAAAATGAATTAAAAGCAAAATCTCTATGAATAACAATTTACAAAAAAAACCAAAAAAAATTCCTGCTGATATTCTGAAAGTGTTTTTTTCGGAAGAGACAATTTCGCATATTTCAGAAATTTGTCTGAAAAATGGAATTAAAGACGGCGAACAAATTAAAGAAATCGCCAAACAAATCGGATTGGTTTTATTGGGCAAATTATCATCAAATAATTTGCCAGAAACATTGCAGGAAAAACTGCGATTAGAAAAAAACATTGCGGAAAACATTTATTTTGAAGCAAACCGCGTTATATTCTCGCAAATTAAAAAGAAATCAGAAAAAAAATCCGCGTCTGTCCCGCTAAAAAGCGGGACTATCGCAGGCAAATCAAAAAAAGACGCTTATCTTGAAACAATAGAGTAAAATGAGGTTTACAGTTCCAAAATTTATTGACCACGAGGCGAAAATAGTCGGACCATTAACTTTCAAGCAGTTTGCTTTTATCGGCACTGCGGTATTTATTGGTTTTATTCTTTATTTTACGGTTTCTTTTTCCATTTTTATAATTTCCTGCCTTGTTTTAGGAGGCGGTTCCGCGGCTCTGGCTTTTTTGAAAATTGAAAGCAAACCCTTGCCAGCTTTTTTGGGAAATCTTTTATTATTCAGATTATCTCCAAAAATCTATATCTGGAGAAAAACAAAAAAGCGATTAAAAATTTTAAAGAGAGAGAAATTTGAAAAAGAAAAGGATAAAGAAGATGTTTCTTTGAAAATGACCAGAGAAGGCAAATTAAAAAAATTAAACTTTTAATTTAGCAAAGCGATTATGGCTCAAGGTTCTACTCAACAACTTTTAGAAGTTGACCAAATCAGAGAAGGAGTTGTCCTTCTCAAAAATAAAGCGATGAGGGGAGTAATGATGGTTTCTTCCTTAAATTTTGCCTTAAAATCAGAAGAAGAACAAGACGCCATTGTTTTTCAATTTCAGAATTTCTTAAATTCTCTGGATTTTTCTTTGGAAATTATTGTCCAATCCAGACGGTTAAATATTACCGGTTATTTGGATAAATTAAAAGAATTGGAAAACAAGCAGGAAAATGAATTATTAAAAACACAAACCGCTGAATATCAAAAGTTTGTCAGAAATTTAATTGCCGGAGGTGGAATTATGTCAAAAAACTTTTTTGTTGTCACGCC
>JAGMAB010000008.1 GCA_023131055.1 Candidatus Parcubacteria bacterium
GCTAAAATTGAATCCAATCCACCGGAAAACAAAATCAAACATTTTGGTTTTTTCAATTTTTTTTAAAAGTTGTGTTATCTTTAATATTTTTTGAAACAATTGAACCCGGATAAATAAGACAATTTGAACCAATTAAAATTCCAGGCATTAAAGAAATATTTATACCTATTTTTGTATTCTCGCCAATAATTACTCCAAGAGACCTTAAACCAGTGTCTTTAATTTCTTCCCTGTCTATTCTAACATTAGCCGTAATTGCGCCGGCGCCAATTCTACAACCTTTTCCAAAAATTGAATCACCAAAAAATCCGGAATGAGTATGAACATTCTCCTGAAAAATACATCTGGCTATTTCAACATTTGCTCCAACCATTGTTTTATCTTCAATATCAACATATTCTCTAATCAAACTATTATTCCCAATAGTACAATTATCACCAATATAACAAGGACCTACAATTACCGCGTTTTCAAAAATTCTTGTATTTTTGCCAATATAAACTTTACCTTTAATAATTACATTTTTGGCAATCTGGGCTGTCTTTTCAATTTTTGATTTTAGAAATCTGTCCATTAAATATCGTTCCATTTCAAATAAATGCCAAGAATATTTTAAACAAGGAGTATCTTTTTCTGATTTATTAAGCATAACCACCCTGACATCATTTTTTTTCATATATTCTGATAAAGCATCCTCAAAATCATATTGACGCTTTTTAACTTTTTTATAGATTTCAAAAAAACTTGGTTCCAAAAGATAAACCCCCACTGCTTTAATATCTGTTGGTTCTTTTCCTTTTTTTGGTTTCTCTATAATTTCTAAAACCCTGTCTCCTTTTAACCGAAGCATTCCGAATAACTCGGGATTATTTGTTTTCTGCCCGAATAAAATAGTTTGGCTGGACCGAACGAAATTCGGAACTCCCCGTAGGATTGCCTTGGAACTTTTCATTATTTCGTCTATATCTACCCTCGCAACATCTAACAACAAAAATCTGTTTTTTAACAAATCTTTTACCTGCCACAAAGCGTTTCCCATTCCTTTCGGCTCTCTTTGTATTACATATTTGAGCTCTAAATTTTGAAATTCGTAATTCTTCAACTCTCGCTCAATATCTTTTTTGGGGCCCTGAATAATTATTATTTCTTTAATTCCAGCTTTTTTTAAACTGTTGAGCGTATACCAAATCAAAGGTTTACCCATTATTTTGAGTAGAGATTTGTTTTTCTGATTTAATGGCCAAAAGCGAGATGACTCGCCGGCTGCTAAAATTATTGCTTGAAAATTTTTCATAAATTTAATAAAATTTTGGCTAATTTATTTGGATTATGAACAATCATCGTTCTTTGATTTGCCCCATCAACAAGTATATCTGCAGGATTTAATTTACGAATCTGGCGATTTATAACATCTACCCCAATAAAATTCTTCCTATTTAATAAACTCTTATTATACTTAATAAAATCTGCTTTAGGGAAAACTTCTCTTATTTCTTTAACTTGGTTAGATGATAGTTTCCCGGTATTAAAAATAATATAATCAATAATATCTTTACCTAAATATTTTTCCAAAATTGTTAGAAAATCCATAACATAAAAATCATCTGTATTTCCTACCTGGGTCATTAAATTACAAACAAAAACTTTTTTAGCTTGTGATTTACGAACAGCTTCTGAAATTCCTTTGGCTAAAAAAATGGGTAAAATACTAGTATAAAATTTTCCCGGAGCAATAATAATTAAATCTGCGTTTTGTATTGCTGAAATTGCTTTAGGATTGGCTTTAACTTTCGGTTCTAAAAATAGTTTTTTAACACCTACTTTAGATAAATAAGGACAATTTATAATTTTTTCTTCTTCTTTGATTTTTTTATTATTTTTTAATACTGCTACTATATCTGCTTTTTCTAAAGTTACCGGAACCACCCTACCTTTAATGTTTAAAATTTTACCTATTTTATCCATAGCTTTATCCAAACCACCTGTAGCTCCTATTGCTGCCGCAATTAAAAGATTACCGAAATTATGCCCTTTTAGCGTACCTTTCCCAAATCGATAATGGAAAAGGTTAGTAAGATTAATTTCATTAGATAAAGCGACCAAACATTGCCTTATGTCTCCCAAAGGTAAAATGTCAAGTTCTTTTCTTAATTTTCCGCTTGAGCCCCCACTATCAAACATTGTAACTATAGCAGTTAAATCTAAAGGATATTTTTTAAATCCAGATAAAACTAAAGAGACACCTGTTCCGCCTCCAAGACAAACAATGTTTTTTTGTTTTTTTGACATATTCCTTTTTTTATCGTAGACTAAATTAGAAATTATGGCAAACAGATTTTTAATTAAAGGCAAAATTCCTCTTAACGGAACAGTGGAGATTTTCGGATATAAAAATTCCGCGGGAGCAATTCTTTCAGCTGTTTTATTAACTAAAGAACCGTGTATTATTGATAATCTGCCTTTAGTTTCAGATGTTTTGAACCAAATTGAAATTTTAAAACAAATGGGCGCAAAAATTGATTGGCTGGGCAAAAGAAAAATTAAAATAAATTCATATAATATCAATCCTGAAAAAATTCCTTCCGAGCTTTTTGAAAAAATGAGGGTTTCTGTATTGTTAATCGGGCCTCTCTTAGCCAGATTTAAAAAATTTAAAATCCCCCATCCTGGCGGAGACGCAATCGGCTTGCGGCCAATTTTAACCCATCTTGAAGCTTTGAAAGATTTTGGCGTAAAAGTTATAGAAAAAGACGGTTTTTACTGTTTTGAGGCGCCTGAAAATTTACAAGGAAAAAGAATTGTCTTAAAAGAGTTTTCAGTAACAGCCACAGAAAATGTAATGATGCTGGCCGCTTTGGCAAAAGGAACTACTAAAATTGAAATTGCCGCCGCAGAACCGCAAGTTCAGGATTTGGGAGAATTTTTACAAAAAATGGGCGCGGACATTAAAGGAATCGGAACTCACACTATTGAAATTAAAGGCAAAGAAAAATTATCAGGAACAGAACATTCAATTTGTCCCGACCTTTTGGAAGCCGGAACATTTTTTATTGCTTTTGCCATAACAGGCGGCGAGGGGCTGATAAAAGATGTAAATCCAGAGCATTTAACAATGTTTTTGGAAAAAATGAAAGAAATCGGGGTAAATTTTGAAATTGGCGCAGACGAAATTTTAGTAAAACCGTCAAATAACTTAAAAGCGACAAAAGTTCAAATAATGCCTTATCCCGGTTTCCCCACTGACCTACAGCCACAAACATCAATTTTATTAACTCAAGCCCAAGGCAAAAGTTTGGTTCAAGAACCTTTGTATGAAAATAGATTTCAGCATCTGCAGGAATTAAGAAAAATGGGCGCTGATGTTGAAGTCACCGACCCTCATCGGGCTTTAATCTTTGGAAAAAAAGAATTAATCGGAAATAAAATAAACAGTTCTGATATTAGAACCGGCGCCGCCTTGATTTTAGCCGGATTGGTCGCGAGAGAAAAAACTTTAATTGAAAATATTTCCCAGATTGAAAGAAGTTATGAAAAAATTGAAGAAAAATTAAAAAAACTTGGCGCTCAAATTGAAAAAGTTTAGTTCTATTAACTTTCTCATAGATAAAAAAATACTACTGAATAAAAAAGTTCAGTAGTTTTAAATTTTTCTCTTGTCTTAATATTCAAGGGTTTTTATTAAATAAAGCATCATATACCAAACCCCCGTGTATAGAAAGACCAACACATTTACCTGGTTTAATACCCTCGCTTCCACTGTTCCAAATTGTACCAGTTCTTTTCTGTAATTCTTGAAGAGCAGAAATATCTTTTTCGTCTACATATTTTAGCTCGTCTGTAGAGTATTTTTTAAGAAGTTCTTTCTCTTCTGGAGAAATACTCTCTAATAATCTCTGGAAATTGTTTTTTTCTTCCATTTTATACATTCACCTCCTAAATTTTTACCTCTTCTACTGACAACACAATCACCATATGCCAATGTTCTGGTTGTTCCCATACTGTTATCTTAGCTCCGCATTTCTTACAAGTAAATTCCAACCGAGCATCTTGTTTCGTATCAGCAGGTATTCTGAGTCCAAAATTCTGTTCTCCGCATACACATGAAAATTCGAATTTCCCACGCGGCATTTTCCCTAAAAACCGAAATAAAAACTTTTCTTTCATTTTTTTTCTTTTTCACCTCCTAAAAATTTTACATCGGGTTAAAAAAAAGAAAAACCCGAGAAAATTTTTTTGTTCTTTACAGAGACATTCTTCTCTTTTTTATGAAATCCACCAAAAAGTTTTGCTCTCTTTGTGAACTCAATTTCCTAACATTCGTCCTAAGATTTAATAGTTCTTTGTATGCCTCTAACGCTACTTTTGTGTAGTCAAAACCAGGTGGTATATCTCTGTCTTCTAAGCATTCACCGGAGGGACCATCACCATAATCACACGAACTTGATTCGGCTTCTACAAATACCAGTACTGTCCGAATAGCTCTACCTACAATATCTATATCTTCTTGCGAATTAAACTGTACGTTTGTTTCTGTATTTCCTATAACAAGTGGCATTTTTTTCTATTTCACCTCCTAAGTTTTTTTCATCCTTTCAAGCGGGATATGAAATTAACAAAGAACCATCCGCTTGCTGTTTTCTTTCTACCAAGACCTTTTGAAAATGTCAATAAAAAAAAGGATGTATTAAAACATCCCACATAATTTTTCATTTTCTGCCTCTTTTTGGTGCATTCTCACAATCCAAGTCGGTTTCCAGGGTTGAAAAAAGAAAATACTGCCAAAACTTACTGCATTAACCCCAGTCCAGAAAAATTGCTGACAATCTTTCCAGTTATAAATTCCTCCGCCGCCAATAATCGGAATATCCACTTCTTTTCTTATTTCAGAAACTACCCGGAGAGCAATTTCTTTTATCCGTTTACCAGAGATGCCTCCATAAAAAAATTCTCCTGTTTTTGGCTCTACTATTAAACCCTTTATAGTATTTATAGCACTCACAGCATTTATCCCAACATCTTGAGCGATATATGCTCTGTCTATATAATCTCCTTTTGCGCTTAATTTTACTATTAAGGGATGTTTGCTTTCCTCTCTGCATCTCTTCACCAGTGACTCAAATCGCAGATTTCTCCAGGTTTCCCAGTCAATCTCTACATTTGGACAAGAAACATTTATCTCAACTGCTAATATCTCTAACTCGTTGAGTTTTCTTATCATTTCTATATATTCTTTGATTGAAAATCCTCCGATAGAAACGATTATAGGCACTTCTTTTGTTTTTGGATAAATCTCGCTAATATACCTGTCAATGCCAATATTCCACCAACCCATACGATTAATCCACTCGCCGGGAATTTTCCGCAAAACTGTTGGTCGTTCCTTTATTATCTGAACACCCCAAAGTATCTGTTCTAAAATCCTATCAGGCTTTACCGGACTAACTCCGAAATTTCCCTGCCGCTGTTCCAATGTTAGAGTTCTAGTTACTACTGCACCAAATATAGTAGGATCAATAAACGGTTTTGCCCAAAGATACTTATTGCCAAAAGCCAAAGCTCCGGAAGAAACAAAAAATCTGTTCTTTACTATTATTCCATTTAGGTCAATCATTTTTCTATCACTCTCCTATTTTTTTTATTCTTTCAGTCAAGCGGGATATGTGATTTTTAATGAACTTTTTTCCGCTTGCTGTTTTCCTTTTACCAAATTTTTGAAAATGTGTCAACAAAAAACTACGAGAACATTTCTCGTAGTTTTTTCTCGTTTTTTTAAAAGAGGATTATCTTTTTCCTTTTTTCAATAGAATAAATTCCTTAGAGGTAATTTGCAAATCTTCTAAAATTCCTTTTAAAGTTTTTCGTTTGAGAGATTTTGAACCGTGATTAGGAATTGTAGTTATTACGAGCTTCTATTTGAACCTTTATAACATCTTGAATATTTTCAATTGTTTCGCTGTAAGTTTCACCTTCAGCTCGGCAGCCTTGAATAACAGGACAATCAGCCAAAAAACCTCCTTCTTTAAGGGTTTCAATAATAATAGGAAAGAAATGAAATTTTTTCTCCATATACTTTTATTATAATTTATAAAAAAATAATGTCAAATAAAATCTTCAAATATGAGCGTCTAAGACATTTTCAAAATCAACTTGTTTGGGTCTTTTTGATGGATTTAATTTCTCCAGCAAAGCGTCATTATAAGTTGGTTTTTGAATTTTGTAAAAAATACCAAGAGGAATTTTTACATCTTCTCCATTATAATTCCATTCTCTGATTTTCTTCAACACCTTGTCTCTTGAAGTAAAATCATGGTCTTTTAATTCATAAACTTTTTCATTATAAAATTGATAACTATTAAAAAATGAAATACAGGGCTGTAATATCTCTACAAAAGAAAAACCTTTATGCTCCACTGCTTGAATAATCAAATCTTTAAGTTCTTCTGTTTTAGCAGAATAACCTCGGGCTATAAATGTAGCGTTAGAAGCCAACATTAATTCCAAAGGATTAAACGGCTCTTCAATAGCTCCTTCAGGCGTTGACCTGCCTTTAAGGCCTTTTGGTGAAGTGGCTGTAAACTGGCCTGTAGTTAAAGCGAAAACTCTGTTATCAAGGATTAAAACAGTAATATCAATGTTTCTTTTTGCTGCATAAATAAGATGGGATATTCCCTCATTATAAGAATCACCATCTCCGGAAAGAGTAATAATCTTTAAATCAGGATTAGCTAATTTTATTCCTTCTGCGGTAGCAACCGCTCTTCCGTGAAGAGAATAAAAACTATTCAAATTCAAATAATCAACAATTTTAGCGTGACATCCAATTCCAGTAGTCAGAACAATATCTTCTTTAGGAATTCCTTTTTCTTCCAAAGAAACAACCGCTTGTTTTAACGCCTGTAAAATTGCGAAATTACCGCAGCCCGGACACCAAGTATTTTTACAATAGGTATCTAATTTCATAAAATTTTGTTTAATTCTTCTTCTATTTCTTCCGGTAAAAACGGTCTTGAATCATATTTCAAAATTCTATTGTCTGGTTTTATTCCATAACAATTTAAAACTTTTTCCATCTGTCCCAAAGCATTTGCTTCTATGGAAATTATTTTCTGCGTTCCTTTTAAGGCATCTTTTATTTGTTTTTCCGGAAACGGCTGGATAATAACTATCTGAATCATTTTAAGAGCTAATTTCTCTGCTACTTCTTTTGCCGGACCCTTTGTTGAACCCCAGACAATAATCGCTTTGTCTGAATTTTTGTTTCCGTAAATTTTAACCGCTTCCATTTTTTCCATTTCTTCTGTCATTTTCTGAAATTTTCTTAATCGTTTGTCCTGCATTGCTTTTATTACCTGCTCGTCTTCTTCAACAGTAATGCCAAATTCATCATGCTCATAACTTGTCGCTTTGGAAATTACATTTTTTTGCCCCGGAAAAGCTAATGGAGAAATTCCGTCTTTTGTATCTTTATATCTTTTGTAATCTTCTTTGCCATCCCAAAGCAAACCCTGCTCATATTTTACTTTGTCTAAAACATTTCTATCCAAACAAAAAGTGCTTTCAGAAATCTGTTTATCAATCAATAAAATAGACGGAGTTTGATATTTCCAGGAAAGATTTAAGATTTTTCCCGCCCAGAAAAAGCATTCGTCAGCGTCCCCGGGAGCAATTACAAATCTTAAAAAATCACCATGTCCGGCAAACAAGGTAAAAAGTAAATCTCCCTGACCTGTATAAGTAGGAACTCCGGTAGCAGGACCTGGTCTTTGGCTTTCTATAATTACTATTGGCGTTTCGCTTTGAGCGGCCAAACTCAATGCTTCTGTCATTAAAGCAAAACCGCCCCCGGAAGTGCCAACCATAGTCCTTGCTCCGACATAAGCGGCGCCAATACCGGTATTTATTACCGAAATTTCATTTTCCAGCTGGCTGACAGCGATATTAAAATCTTTTTGATGCTCTGCTAAATAATGAAGGATGCCGCTTGCCGGCGTCATTGGATAAGCAAAATACATATCCAAACCTGCTTGTATCGCTCCCAAGGCAATGGCTTCATTGCCCGTTAAAAGAGGAAGCGGCTCTTGTTTAACTTTCTCAATTTTAATTTGATTTTCTGGAGCTTGATACGCTTTTTTAGCTATTTTTAGATTTAAGTCAATTCCTTTTTTAATTTCTTTTTTCAAAACATCTTCTATAATATCCCAATCTATCCCAACAATTTTTCCAAATCCGGCAATTAAAGCCGTATTCGCCATTATTGGAATACCTTCTAATTCTTTGGTAATTTTTTCAATCGGCAAACCAATCCCCTGGCTTAATTGAATTCTATCGCTGTTAAAAATAATTATTCCCTGTTCGTCTAAATTATCTTTATGTTTTTTTATGGTGTTCTCATCTAACGCTAAAAGAAAATCTATTTTTTCCCGATGGGATAAAACTTCTTTTTCTGACGCTCTAATTTGGGAAAAATTATGGCCGCCTCTGATTAAAGATTGATAATCATCATAAATAAAAATCCTATAACCCAATTTGTTGAATAATTTGGCAATAACCAAACCAGCCTTTCTTGAACCTTGTCCTGCCTCGCCTCCCATTAAAATGGAATAATCATTTTTCATAAAATTAAGATAATTTTTACTCTACTGTAACACTTTTTGCCAAATTGCGTGGCTTATCTATGTCTAATCCTAATTCCAAACCCAAATAAGCGGCGAAAAGATGCAAGGGAATAGTTGTTAAAATTGGCGTAAGCATTTCTAATGTCTTTGGAATATAAATTACATCATCAGCCAAATTTTTAATTTCATCATTTCCTTGAGTAATCACTGCTAAAATTTTTCCTTTTCTGGCTTTAATTTCTTCCAAAGCATTTTTCATTTTATCATAAACCGAGTCAGAAGGACATATAACTACGGTTGGAAAATTTTCATCAATTAAAGCAATTGGTCCATGTTTTATTTCACCCCCTGGATAACCTTCAGCATGAATTTTCCAAGCAATTTCTTTGAGTTTTATAGCGCCTTCTTGAGCAATAGGAAAATTATATTTTCTAGCAAGGAAGAAAAAATTCCTGTATTCGGAGTATTTTTTAGCCAAGTCCTTTATATCATCTGACTTATTTAAAATCTTTCTGGCTAAATCCGGCAGTTTTTCTAATTCTTGTAAAATTCTTTTGCCTGTTGTTAAACTCATTCCTCTTTGTCTACCCAAAAATACCGTAATTAAAGCTAAAATTGAAAGTTGAGAAATAAACGCTTTGGTTGAAGCAACAGCAATTTCCTGACCAACCCGACAATAAACACCGGCATCTGTTTCTCTGGCAATGGAAGAACCAACCGTATTAACTAAACCTAATGTCAGACATCCTTTTCTTTTTGCTTCTTTTATTGCTTCCAAAGTGTCTATAGTTTCTCCGGATTGAGAAATGGCTAAAACCGCTGTTTTGTCATCAAGAATAGAATTTTTATAACGAAACTCAGAAGCAATCTCCAATTTTGTCGGAATTTTAGCGTATTCTTCAAACATATATTCTCCTACTTTGCCGGCATAACTCGCAGTGCCGCAGGCAATAATAACGACTTTTTCTATCTTTTTTAATCTCTCTGAAACTTCATCTAACCCGCCTAATTTTGCCAAACCCTGTTCTAAAATCATTCTACCAACAATACTTTTTTTAATTGCTTCCGGTTCTTCAAAAATTTCTTTAAGCATAAAATGGGAAAATCCCTGTTTTTGAGCATCTTCTATATCCCATTCAATTTTTTCAATTGGTTTTTCTTTTAGAATAAAAAATTTATCAGGAGACAATACGGCAATTTCATTATCATCAAGAGTAATAATCTGTCTAGTGCTTGATATTATTGCTGCCGGGTCAGAAGCAACTAAAAATTCGTTATCATTGATTCCTAAAATTAAAGGCGAGCCAAGTTTTGCCG
Organism: Candidatus Parcubacteria bacterium; assembly: GCA_023131055.1. Taxonomy (GTDB): domain Bacteria; phylum Patescibacteriota; class Minisyncoccia; order Minisyncoccales; family JAGMAB01; genus JAGMAB01. The sequence continues at coordinate 9,933 of JAGMAB010000008.1, forward strand.
CGACAATTTTTTCAGGGTCTTTTTTGGAAATTACCGCAATTCCATAAGTCCCTCTCACCTCTTTTAACGCTTGTCTTACTGCTTCTTCTAAATTATCATCAAAATATTTCTCAATTAAATGAGCTAAAACTTCTGTATCTGTTTCGCTAGTAAATTGATGTCCTTCTTTTATCAATTGTTCTTTTAATTCCTGATAGTTTTCAATAATACCATTATGGACTAAAAAGATATTTTTATGGCAATCAAAATGAGGATGAGTGTTTTGCTCGCTCACAGCTCCGGTCGTTGCCCATCGCGTGTGAGCAATACCAATCTGTCCCTTGATATTAGAAAAATCTTCCTGAAGTTCAGAAATTTTTCCTTTTTTTTTATATAAAAATACATCTTTCTTTTTCTCTAAAATACAAAATCCGTAGCTATCATAGCCGCGATATTCCAATCTTTTTAACCCAGAAAGTAAAACAGGAAGAGCCGGTTTTTTACCAATATAACCTACTATTCCGCACATATTTTTAACAAACTATATTTATTAATTTACCTTTGATAAATATCATTTTCTTAATTTTTTTACCTTGTATCCATTTTTTAACTTTTTCTCGCTCTAATGTCAATTTCTTCGCTTGTTCTTCTGAAATACCTGTTTCAACTTCTATTTTATCCCTAACTTTGCCATTGACTTGAATTACCAATGTAATTCTTTCCTCTTTTATCAATTTGTCATCATACTTTGGCCAAGATTCTTCAAAAATAGATTTTTTATGGCCTAATTGATACCAAATTTCTTCTGATATATGCGGCGCCATTGGCGCCAATAATTTTAATAATAATTGGTAGCTGGTAACTGGTAACTGATTCTGTCTTTCCATTTCATTAACTAAAATCATTAATTGAGAAATCGCGGTATTAAACTTGAAATTTTCAATATCTTCTGTCACTTTTTTAATTGTTTGGTGCAGTAATTTCTCAAGTTTGGCATTTTTTGGAGTTTTGGCTTTCTGAAACAAATTCCAAACTTTTTCTAAAAATCTCCTCATACCTACTAGTCCTTTTTCATTCCAGATAATCGCCTGGTCAAAAGGACCCATAAACATTTCATAAAGCCGTAAAGCGTCTGCTCCGTATTTCTGAATAATATCATCAGGATTAATTACATTGCCAAATGATTTTGACATTTTCCTGTGGTCTTCAGCCAAAACAATGCCGTGAGAAGTTCTGCGGGAATACGGTTCTTTTTGAGGAGCAACGCCAATATCATAAAGAAATTTATACCAAAAGCGAGAGTATAAAAGATGCAAAGTAGTATGTTCAAAACCGCCGTTATACCAATCAACAGGCATCCAGTATTTTAGTTTTTTAGAGTCGGCTAATACTTTATTATTATTGGGATCAATATAACGCATAAAATACCAGGAAGAACCTGCCCAATTAGGCATAGTGTCTGTTTCTCTTTTTGCCGCGCTTTTGCATTTTGGACATTTTACATCAACCCATTTATCAATCTTTGCCAAAGGCGACTCGCCTGTTTTAGTTGGCTGGTATTTTTCAATATAAGGAAGCTTTATCGGCAAATCTTTTTCTGACACAGGAACCGCGCCGCATTTCTTGCAATGAATAATAGGAATTGGCTCTCCCCAATAATGCTGCCGCGAAAAAATCCAGTCCCTTAATTTATAATGAACCGCTTTTTTGCCAAACCCTTGCTTTTTCGCCTGGTTCAGCAGTTTTTCTTGGTCTGCCAAGGATACTTTTTTAACGGCTATATTATTTTTTTTGGCAAATTCTAAATCTCTTTCATCATAAAACGGCACAGCCATAATAGCTCCGGTGCCATAATGCGGTAAAACATAATCAGCAACCCAAACCGGAATTTTTTCTTGATTAAACGGATTAATCGCCTTAATCCCTTTTAATTCAACTCCGGTTTTTTCCTTAACTAATTCAGTCCGTTCTAAATCTGACTTCCTCTTGGCTTGTCTAACATATTTTTTGACTTCAGTTAAATTTAAGATTTGATTTGCAAGCTCTGAAATAATTTCGTGTTCCGGCGCCACTACCATATAAGTACAGCCGAAAATAGTATCAAGCCGGGTAGTAAAAACCTTAATTGATAACTGATTATTTATAATTGGAAATTTAATTTCCGCGCCGCAACTTTTTCCAATCCAATTTATCTGCTGGGCTTTAACTTTTTCCAAATAATCAACTTTTTCCAAATCATCTATCAACCTGTCAGCGTATTTAGTAATTCTTAAGAGCCATTGTTTTTTTATTTTTTTCTCAACTTGAGCGTTACATCGTTCGCATTTTCCTCCAACTACTTCTTCATTTGCCAAGCCTATTTTACAAACCGGACACCAGTTAATTGGAATTTCCGCCTGATAAGCCAATCCTTTTTTGAAAAGCTGAAGAAAAATCCATTGAGTCCATTTGTAATATTTTGGGTCGGTAGTATTGATTTCCCGCGTCCAGTCAAAAGAAAAGCCAAGAGATTTCATTTGTTTTTTATAATTAGCTATATTCTTGCGAGTTGTTTCTTGAGGGTGAACCTTGGCTTTTATAGCAAAATTTTCCGCGGGCAAGCCAAAAGCGTCCCAGCCAATCGGGAATAAAACATTAAATCCCTCCATTCTTTTCTTGCGGGCAACAGCGTCTAAAGCAGAATAACTGCGGCAATGTCCAACATGAAGGCCTTGCCCCGAAGGATAAGGAAACTCAATTAAAATGTATTTTTTGGGCTTTTTTGAAAAATCCTTTGCCTGATAAAGTTTCTGTTTTTCCCATTTCTTCTGCCATTTCTTTTCAATTTTCTGCGGTTCGTATTTCTCCATATAAAACCATTCTATAAAAAAAATCGGCTTTATTCAACCCCGTAGAAGAATTTTGAATAGCTACGCCAAGTGATTTTTCTTTGGAAAAATCTTTTCAAAATTTCTCTACGGGGCAAGCCGATGTATTTGTTTTAAATACAAACAAAGTATTTTTTTTATTTAATTTTAAACAATTTTTTAGCGTTTTTAGTGGTGATTTCAGCTAATTTTTCAAAAGAAATATTTTTAATTTTAGCAATATGTTGGGCTATAATTTTTACTCCCAAAGGATTATTTCTCCCTTCGCTAAAATTTGGCGGAGTAAGAAAAGGACAATCTGTTTCAAGTAAAATTTTATCCAAAGGCGTTTTTTTAATATTTGCTTCAAAATCAATTCCTTCAATAGTTTTAAAAATTATTCCATTAAAACCAATATAAAATCCGAAATCTAAATATTTTTGAAGCTCTTTTGTATTCCCTACAAAACCATGGGCTACTGCTTTTTTGGGCCTTATTTCTGAATTTTCTGAAAGAAATTCAATCAAATCCTGATGAGCCATTCGGCAATGGAAAATTACTGGCAAATTTACCTCTTTTGCTAATTTTAATTCTTGCTCAAGAAGTGTTTTTTGTTTTTCTTTAAAAAGCGCAAGTTTTTTCTTAGTTTTTGGCTTATACCAATAATCCAAACCAATTTCACCAATAGCAACAATCTTTTCAGAACTCAAAGCAAGTTTTTTGTATTTCTCGTAATCAAATTCTTTTTCAAGTTTATCCTCTGTTTTTATTTTTATTAGTCCAGTATCTAAAGCAATTGGATGTAACCCAACAGCAGCATATACTCCTTTATTATATTTTTTAGCAATTTCCTTCCCTTTCTTTGATATTTCATAATTTACACCAACATTAATCACCCAGATATTATTCTGTTGACATTGCTTAATTACATCTTCAAAGTCCTTTTCAAAAACCTGTAAATTCAAATGAGCGTGAGTATCAACTAACATAAACAACTAATAAAAAGTGACATAAAGCATTGACGGCCGTCAGTCGTTTATGTCACTTTCATTTAAGACGAGGAAATAATGGCTTACTTTTTTTTGTTTTTATTTGTTTTAATATGTTTTCTGATGTTTCAGGCAAAAATGGTTTTAACATTTCAGCTATGCTTGTTAAAGTCAGTAATAAATTATTGATAACTGACAACTGATTACTTTTCTTTTCCCATGGTTTTTCTTTTTCAATGTATTTATCGCAAAAACTAATCAATTTCCAAATTTCTCTCAATGCCTCATTAAACTTAAATTCATCCAATGCTTTTCTGTATTCTCTCCAAGTTTTATCTATCACTATTTGGAATTTGGGATTTGGGATTTGATTGGTCATTGGGATTTGGGATTTGAGATTTTTCGCCATCGTTATTATTCTTGCCACTAAATTGCCCAATCCGCTTGCCAAGTCAGAATTATATCTTTGCTCAAATTTTTCATAGGTAAAATCTCCATCTTCAGTTGGTGGAATCTCCCGTAAAAGAAAATAGCGAACTGCGTCAGTTCCATATTTTTTAACCAATTCAAATGGATTAATAACATTTCCTAATGACTTTGACATTTTTTGTCCGTCTGAGGTAACAAATCCGTGAATAAATATAGTTTTTGGTAAAGATAATCCTAAAGATAACAATAAACTGCTCCAAATTACGGTATGATGCCAAACAATATCTTTTCCTATAACATGAACATCCGCAGGCCAGAATTTTTTAAATTTATTGTTAGGATAATCAATTGTAGTTAGATAGTTGCATAAAGCGTCTACCCAGACAAAAAGAGAAAGTTTTTTGTCAAAAGGCAATGGAATTCCCCATTTTACTGTTTTTCTAGAAATACTTAAATTCTGTAAAGGTTCTTTTAACCGATTTAAAATTTCATTTCTTTTACTTTCTGGAATAATGAAATCCTGATTTCTTTTAATATGCTTTTGAAGCTGTTTTTGGTATTTACTAGTTCTAAAAAAATATGTTTCTTCTTCTATTACTTCTACCGGTTTTTTATGAATTGGGCATTTTCCGTTTTTTAAATCTTTTGGTAAATAAAAAGTTTCACAATCTACGCAATACAATCCTTTATATTTTCCTTTATAAATATCACCTTTCTTGTAAATTTTCTTAATAATTGCTTGAACAATTTTTATATGCCTTTTCTCTGTAGTTCTAATAAAATCATCATTTGAGATATTGAGCGTCTTACATAATTTCTTGAAATATTTGCTCATTTCATCTACAAATTTTTGAGGACTTTTTCCGCTTTTTTGGGCTTTTCTTTCAATTTTCAATCCATGCTCATCTGTTCCAGTACTGAAATGAACTTCGTATCCTTGAAAACGTTTATATCTGGCTATAACATCGGCTTGAACTTTTTCTAAAGCATGACCAAGATGCCCCTGTTCGGTGGGATAATCAATAGCCGTAGAAACAAAAAAAGGTTTTTTATTTGACATAAATTTTGCGATATGTTAATTTTAATTTAATAGTTCGCGAAAAATTTCATAGGAGGTGAAAACAAAAAAAATGGAAATAGATAATGATATGTGGATATTATTGATATTTGGATTTTGTATAATGCCACTGATAATAGTAATTTCGGTTTTTTTACTATCGCTATCGATTCAACATTACATCCCAATGAGCGCAATAATAACAATGATCGGTATCTTTGTCTGGAAAGGAATATTGGGCTATTCATTTGGACCGGAATACGAAAAACCTTGGGAAGAAAGAAAGCACATATTTCATTATATTAAAGCCTTGAAAAAATAAGAATAAACCGAAATTATATTTGGAGGCGATTTGTCTCCTCTTTTTTTATCTTTCAACTATTACCACAAATTCTCCTTTTATTGTGTCTTCTTCCAATTGTTTTATAACTTGTTCAATTGTCCCGCGATAGATTGTCTCAAATTTCTTGGTTAATTCCCGACAAACTACTATTGATAATTTATCATTAATTATTTTTAACTCATTTAATGTTTTCATTATTCTGTAAGGCGATTCAAAAAAAATTACAGGATGTTTTGAATTAACTATTTCTTCAAAAAACTTTTTTCTTTTTTTCTTGGTTGGCGGAAATCCCATAAAAATAAATTTATCCATTGAAAATCCGCAAATACTTGCCGCGGCAATTACTGCCGAAGGACCGGGAATAGGAATAATTTTTACAACAAGTTCAGAACTCGTTGTAAGAAAATGTATCAGTTTGTTGCCCGGGTCGGAAATCCCAGGCGTGCCGGCATCGGAAACAAGGGCCAAATCCTTGTGCTTTTTTAAAAGTTCTAAAATATAATTTACTTTTGTTAATTTGGAATGCTGGTGATAGCTTAAAACAGAAGTTTTAATTTGATAATAATCTAATATCTTTTTTGTTACCCTGGTATCCTCACACAAAATCAAATCAACCCTCTTTAGAATATCAATAGCTCTTGGAGAAATATCTTTAAGATTGCCTATAGGCGTGGCAACGATATAAAGAACACTCATAATATTTCCGTTTGTTCTTCTTTTCTTTGCTTTAAAAAATCTCTTAAAAATTCATAGATTATCCCAGCTAAAGGAATAGCTACGATTGCTCCTAAAATTCCCCATAATGCGGCTCCGAGCATTAAAGAAATCAACATTAAAGCCGGCGGCAAGCCAATAAATTTTTTGGTAAGAATAGGACTCAAAATATTGCCTTCTATTTGCTGAATAAGAATTAAAATAATTATAATAAATAAACTTTTTAACCAGGAATCCAAGGCGGAAAAAAATACAATAATAATTCCAGAAATCAGAGGTCCGACAATTGGAACAATGTTTAAAATTCCGGACAACACGCCAAAAGTAGCCGCGTATTTTATATTAAAAAGAAAACAAGCGAGAAAAGTTGCCAAACCGACAAAAATACAGCAAATAACCCTTGTGCCAAACCAACCGGCAACTTTGGTCTGGCTTTTTTCAAAAAGGTCTAAAACATACGCTTCATGTTTTTTGGGAGAGAAAAGGCGGATCGCCCGTTCCATGCCTTTTTCTTCCATAGAAAGAAATAAAGCGATTGTAAAAATAGTGATAAAAGAAAAAATTCCTCCAAATATTGACGCTAAAGCGTTGAAAATACTTGAAGACGCCTTAATTAGCCATTCCTGAAAAGCAGTGATAAATGTTTCCATGCTCGCAAACGCCTCAACTCCCAAATCTTTCAAAGGCGGAGCCACTTTTTCAAAATACTGGGGAAAAAGATTTGTGAATTGTTGAATTTCCGAAGCAAAAATCGGAACAATCCAATAAATAAGCAATCCTAAAACCCCAAAAACAGCCACATAAACAGAGATAGTGGAAAGAACCCTGGAAAAACCGCGGCGCTGGAAGAAATTAATAGCCGGATTGAATAAAACAGAAATTATCAAAGCGAAAACAAACCAAATTAAAATATCCCTCACTAAATAAACAAGGTAAAAACAAAAAGAAGCAACAGCAATTTTTAAAATCGCGCCCCAAGATATATCAAGTATTTTTTCTTTGCTCATTGTTTTAATAATTTATCAAATTTATCTTGATTTTTGAATGGACCTATTAAAGCCAAATTTAATTTCGTTGGCTGGAAAAGAGCTTTGGCTGTTTTTAGAATATCATTTGTTGAAACTTTATCAATTTCTTTAAAAATTTTTTCCGGCAATAAAATTTTCTTTTCTAAAAGTTCCTGAAGCCCGCAAAAAGAAGCCATGCTGTCAGAAGTTTCAAGCATTAAAGCCATTTTTCCTTTGACATAATTTTTTGCTTTTTCAAGTTCTTTTTTTGGAACTTTTTTCTGCGCGATTTTTCTATATTCTTTCAAAATAACGGAAATTGCCTTGCCTATATTTTTGTTGTCCACGCCCGCTTGAGTAACCAAACATCCGGTATCTGTATTAGAATCAACGCTGGTTGATATGTAATAGGCAATGCCTAATTTTTCTCTCACCTCCATAAATAATCTGGAACTCATCATTCCTCCCAAGATTATTCCCAATAAATCCTGAACATATCTTTGAGGATGAAAAATATCATATCCCCTTACTCCCAAACAAAGATGGGTCTGGTCTGTTTTTTTATATTCAAGCAAACATTGAGGCGCGCTTTGTATTTCTATCACTTTAGATTTTTCATTTGGCTGGGTACTGTTTATTTTAGAAAAATATTGTTTTATTTTAGGTATGGCGCTATGATTTTTTATCTTGCCAGCCACGCAAACAATAATATTTGAAGCCGTATATTGCGATTTCATATAAGAAA
>JAGMAB010000009.1 GCA_023131055.1 Candidatus Parcubacteria bacterium
AAATTAGCGCGGGCGCGGCCTCTCAAATTTTTGGCGTATGATATGATTACTGATTTAAAACAGAAAAGACATTCTGAAACGCATCAGTTGCTTTCCGCTTTAGGATTTAAAACAAATCCCGGCAAATCCTGTAAAAACCTGTCTGAAGTAATAAATTATTGGCAGGAAATTTCCAAAAAAAGAAATTCTCTGCCTTTTCAAATTGACGGCATAGTGGTTTGCGTAAATGATAATTCTCTTTTTCAAAAATTTGGCGTAGCGGGAAAAAGCCCCAGGGCAGTGAGGGCTTTAAAATTTTCTCCGGAGCAAGCTGTAACTATTATTAAAGATATAAAAATTCAAGTAGGCAGAACCGGGGCATTGACACCGGTAGCTGTTTTAGAGCCAATTGAAGCAGGCGGCGTAACAATATCAAGAGCAACCTTGCATAATGAAGATGAAATCAAGCGTTTGAAAGCGCGGATTAACGATACGGTAATTATTGAACGCGCGGGAGATGTAATTCCCAGCGTGGTAAAGGTTTTATTGGAACTCCGTCCAGCTAATACAAAAGAATTTCATTTTCCAAAAATTTGTCCGGCTTGCGGCAAAGAAGTAAAGAGGCGAAAAGGGCAGGTAGTTTGGCGATGCCTGAACCCAAAATGTTTTGCCAGACAAAAAGAATATTTTTCTCATTTCATTTCCAAACCGGCATTTGATATTGACGGGCTTGGCGCAAAGATTATTATTCATTTAATGGAACAAGGTTTAATTTCCGACCCGGCAGATTTATTTCAGCTAAAACAAGGCGATTTGATGCTATTAGAGCGGTTTGCCGAAAAGTCGGCGCAAAATTTAATTTCAGCAATTCAGAAAAGAAAAGAAATTGAATTATCAAGATTTATTTATGCTTTGGGAATTAGAAATGTCGGCGAGCAAACCAGCCAGGATTTGGCAGAACATTTTCAGACATTAGAAAATATAAAACAAGCGGGATTACAGGATTTGGAAACAATTTCAGATATTGGACCAATATCAGCAGAATCAATTTATAATTGGTTTCATCAGAACAAAAATTTACAATTCTTGGCAAAAATGGAAAAAGCAGGAATAACGATAACTAATCATTTAGCGTCGGTGAAGCCTGGCTTCACCAGACTGAAAGATAAAACCTTTGTTCTGACAGGTAGTTTGGAAACTTTGACCAGAGCAGAGGCGAAAGAAAAAATCAGAAAACTGCGTGGGAAGATTTCTGAATCTGTTTCAAAACAAACTGATTACTTGGTGGTTGGCAGGGAATCTGGTAATGTCAAATTAACAAAAGCAAAAGAATTAGGAATTAAAATAATCAATGAAAAAGAATTTAATGTTTATCTCTCATATTAAAAAGTTGGATTGGATACTTATTATCACTGCTGTTTTACTTGTTGGTGTCGGACTTCTTTCCTTATATAGTTCTTCATTGGGCAAACACGACTTTAGTAATTTTGAGAAACAAATTATTTTTTTCGGCATAGGAATTTTTTTAATGTTTTCTTTAAGTTTGTTTGACTGGAGAAATTTGCAAGAAGACCCGCATTTAATTTTAATTTTTTATTGCTTTTGTTTGCTTGGATTATTAGGTTTGTTTTTTTTCGCCCCGGAAATCAGGGGAGTAAAAGGCTGGTATAAAATAGGGACAATTTCCATTGACCCTATAGAATTTACCAAGATTATTTTAATCATTTTACTTGCCAAGTATTTTTCAAAAAGACACATTGAGATGTATCGGGCTAGGCATATTTTGCTTTCCGGCGTTTATATTTTATTGCCTGTTATTTTGATTTTTTTCCAGCCGGATATGGGCTCGGTTTTAATTCTTGTTTTATTATGGTTAGGCATTTTAATTGTGTCCGGAATTAAACTTCGCCATTTTTTAGTCCTTTGTCTTTGCGGTCTTATGATTTTGAGTTTGAGCTGGTCATTTTTATTAAAAGATTATCAAAAAGAACGCGTTATCAGTTTTGTTGTTCCTCAGCTTGAACCATTAGGAATGAGCTGGACTCAGAACCAAGCGAGAATTGCTATTGGTTCAGGAGGGTTTTTTGGACAGGGAATTGGCAAAGGTTCGCAAACCCAATATGGTTTTTTGCCGGAGCCGCAGACAGATTTTATTTTTGCGTCTATTGCCGAGGAAACCGGTTTAATCGGAGTATCGGTTCTATTTCTTTTGTTCGCAATTTTAATCTGGCGGGTTATGAAAATTGCTATTTTTACCGCAAGTAATTTTTGCCGTCTTTTCGCTTCTGGTTTTACTGTTCTTTTAATTGCGTCAATTTTTATTCATATCGGTATGAATATCGGTATATTGCCGATTATTGGAATTTCTTTGCCATTAGTAAGTTATGGCGGGTCAGGTTTAATCTGCGTTTTTATTGGTTTAGGTATTCTCCAGAGCATAAAAGCACACTAAAAGTTTTCCACAGTTTTACGCTTGACAGAGTTTATCGGATATCAGACAATGAAGGTAGATATGAACTTATGTTCATACTACCTTCTTTCTTTTTAATTGTGTAAATTTTTAATTGTGTAAAAAAGAAAAAGACTAATATGGGGAAAACTTTAGATGAAAAATCAGAATATATTTCGCTGCAAGAAGCAACAGAATATTGTGATTACTCACAGGAGTATTTGTCATTAAGGGCAAGACAAGGAAAATTAAAATCAGTAAAGTTTGGCAGGAACTGGGTGACTAAAAAAGAGTGGTTGGAAGAGTACATAAACAAAAATGGCAAACCAGAATCCCGCATCACTGCGGGATTAAGACCAAGTTTTCGGTATCGGTATGCGCTCTTAGGAAGCTTGGTTTTTATTTTGCTATGTACGGGAATTGTTTTTGGTAAAGATTCAATTATTAATTTTGCTGAAGATGTTTCTGAAAACATTTCTGAAGGATTGGTAACAATTTCTATACCAAAACTATCTCTGCCTGAAATATCTATTCCGGAAATATCTGTACCAAAGATTTCTATACCAAAAGTATCTCTGCCAAAAATATCTGGTTCAGAAATTTCAGCAACAGTGTCTGATACATTCAACATATTGATTTCCGAAATCAATATGTTGTCCAATAGGGTTAATGAGAATTTTGACAGAGGAGTAGTAGATGTTTCAAAAACCATTGATAACACTTTTTCTACGACCGCGGAAAAAGTGTTATCGGTTGCCAGTATATTTGGAGAGGGCGCAGCAGATGTTAGTCAGATCACTGGTCAAAGTTTTAATCTATTGATTTCGGAAATCAATAGGATTGGAAAAAATATATCTGAAAATTATTTAGCGGCTGACGAATTAGTGGAAGAAAAAATTTCCTTGTTTGGAAGACAGATGACTGAAGGCAGTCAGGAGGTAACAGATATAGTGAAATCTATTGGACAGAACATAATTCATCCTTGGCAAAAAATGCCAGCAGAAAAAATTGTTGTTGAAAAATCAGAAAAGATTATTGAAAAAGAAATTATTGTCAAAGAAATTATCAAAGAAGTTGAGGTTTCAAAAATTACCAGAATTGAGCCGGTGAAAGAAATCACAAAAGAAAAAGTAATCACTAAAATTGATGACAAGGAATTAAAAAAACTCAAAACACAATTATCAATAGTAAATAAAGAGTTGTCAATAATCAATACATGGGGAACTGACATTGAAGAATTAAGAAACATTACCAAGAAACTTCAGTCCAGGCCGACAGCAACATACGCGGCAAGCGCTCCAATATATATTGCTTCACAGGGTCTTCAAGTAGGCGGCACAGGAACTTTTGCTTCTCTTGGTGTTTCCGGTTCTGCCGGCGTGGGCAATTTAGGAGTTGGCGGTTCAACTTCTCTTGGTTCAACTTCTTCTGATAGTTTAACTGTTAACGCCACTTCTGCTTTCAAATCTTCTGTAACCGCGGAAGCCGGTTTGACTGTCGGTGCTTCAGCCTTGGTTATTGATAGTTCGGGCAATATGACTACTACCGGAACAATAAGCGCTACCGGCATTACAACCACTAGCGCAGGCGATATTGTTGCTGCTGGCAATCTTACTGTTGCCGGAATCCAGACCTTTACAAAATCTCCTGCCTTGCCTCATACTTTTTCTCCTTGGTCAATCGGGGTTGATAATTCTAACGTGTCTGACGCTTCGCTTTTTCTCAATCCTTCAACAACTGTGAGTGACGCCAATCTTTTCGGCATTGCCGTGGGCGATTCTGTAAAATTCCTGATTGACGCCGAAGGCGATGTCTTTGCCAATAGTTTGACTACTGTTGGTTCGGTTATGATGGCTTCTACCACTGTTTCTGCTCTTAAAGTGGAAAGCAGTACCATTTTAGGCGACGCGGGTACAGATACAATTGAAACCAATGCCAGATTTATTTCTTCTTTGATTCCCTCCATAGACGATAATTATGATTTGGGAACAGAGGCATTGTATTGGAAAAAACTTTATCTTGGTTCAGAAATCAGTTTTGAGGGCGCGACTGACAATGACCATCAATTAACTATTTCAGTAGCGGATATTTCCGCTGACAGAGCTATTGCTTTTAGAGATGCTTCCGGAACCGTAATACTTTCAGGAGATACTTTTACAGGAGATGTCACGGCTACGCTTAACACTGACGGCTCAACCGCTTTGGCTATCGGAGCAGGGGTAATTATAGAAACAGATATTAGCGGTGATGTTGACCCAACTGATGGTGATTTCTTACAATATGATAGCGCTGGCACAAATTTTACTTGGAGGTCAGCGTCTGAAACATTATCAGACATAGGAGCTGCCGCTACAGACCAAACAATGTATATTGGAACTACTCAAGTGGCAATAAATAGAGGAAGCGCTGGTTTAACATTAGCCGGCATTACTTTAACCACGCCTGACATCGGAGCGGCTACTGGAACTTCATTACAACTTTCAGGATTAACCGCTTCCCAAATACTTGGCACGGATGCTTCTAAAAATTTAGTATCTCTGGCAGTAGCCACTTATCCTTCACTAACAGAACTGACTTATGTAAAGGGCGTAACTTCGGCGATACAAACACAATTAGGAACTAAAGCTCCTTCAACGGCTCCAACATTTACAACCTCTTTAGCCATAAATGGTTTTTTGGATATGTATACCACCATTGGTTCTGAAAAAGTTACCAATGGGGATTTTACAGGAAACGCTAATGATTGGACGCTTGCGGCAGGATGGGCGTATAGCGCTGACACGGTAGTCAAAAATGGCGATGGCGTGGGAACATTGTATCAAGATGTCTCTGCCGTGGACAAAGAGATTTACAAAGTGGTTTTTACAATCAGCGCTTGGTCAGCAGGAACAGTAACTGTTGCTGTTGGAGGCGTTAGCGGCACAGCCAGGGGAGCAGACGGAACATACACGGAATACATTACCGCTACCGGCGCAGGGAATTTAATTTTTACGCCAACCACCTCGGCAAGATTTACTATTGATGATATTTTAGTAAAAAAAGTGGCTGAAGTTGCTGCTGACCACATAGCTATGTGGGTTGATGATACAGGCGCTGTTGCCGGCAAAGCAGGTCTTCATATAACTGCCGAGGACGGAACAAGCCATGTGTTTGGAAATTATGTGGGGATTGGCACTACAGACCCGGGCAGGACGCTTGATGTTTTGAATGCTGATTCTGTAGCTCAATTGCGGATTAGCCAGTCAGACACTGTTTATTCCGAACTGAAAGTTACAGCCACTACCGGCGACTTAACAATTAGCACTACCGGCACAGGCGAAAATGTTATTATAACTGACGATACTTTGCAGGTTTGCGCTGGCACTTGTCCGTCCGGCATGATTAGTTCGGCAAGCTCTGGCGATTTAATTGTTGAAGGAGATGTATTTATTGGCGAGAACGATACAGATTTTCTCAAAATTTCCGGCAGCAATATTGAGTATACCGGGGCAGCCAGGCCCAAGCGAACCATTATTCTTACCGCTGCCGGCGCGATTATTCCAAGCGCCAATGGCGCCGCGCAAACCAGAATAGACGGAACTAATTTTTCTTATTATGTTCTTGATTTTGACCAGTCTGCTGATGAAAAAGTTTATTGGGAGTTTGTGGTGCCTGATTCTTTTGACGATAGCGCTGTTTGTAAAGTTATTTTTTATTGGACAGCCAGCGGAGGAACTAATGGTTATGGCGTTTCCTGGAACATCAAATCTCTGGGTCGGGAGAATGACGAACTCCTTGATGATACATTAGGCGCCGCATTAGAAATAGAAGACGCTTTAACTGTTGCTAACGATATAATGGTTTCTACTGAGGGCGATTTAACACATGGCTGGGCTGCCGGCGACTACGCAGTGATCAAGGTCTATCGCGATGTGGATGGTTTTACTGGTACTAATTTGGACGCGGACGCCCGTTTATTGAAAATCAAAATAGAATACAGCGTTACCAAAGAATCCGACTAGAATTTGAGGTCAGTCCTCCTCAGGGGGAGGTCTGACCTCTATCAATTCCCTATATTAATGAATTATCCTAAATTCATCATACCTTTAATAATTTTTATAGCTGTTTTATCAACAGCTGGTTTAGTGGTATCTTTTCTTCAAGAGGTCAATCTTCAAGATGTCAGACTTCCCTTAGGAGGTCTGACCTCCATCAATTCCCGAGGTCAGTCCTCCTCAGGGGGAGGTCTGACCTCAACACACCCCGTTTTCATCACCGTTTCAGCCGAACCTCAAAAAGTAAAAGTCGGCGATATTTTAACAATTACCGCAGAAATTCAGGACAAACACGGCATCTCAAAAGTAACCGCTCTAATGCCCCACGAAAACGGCGTGGATGAAATAGAACTTATGGGGTTTGACCCCAGTCAACCAAAGCCGCAGACCTACATTTATCAAGCCCAATGGAAATGCCACGACACTATAAATATAGAATACATCACAACCATCACCGCCACCAACATATTGGGAAAAACCGCGACAAAACAAGTCAGTTGGTGGGACGACACTGAAACCGTGTGGTATGACCAAAACTATTCTTTGCGCAAAAAAATCAGTATAGATCCAGTCACTCCTGAAATAGATTATCAGGTAAAAGTTGATTTAACAACAACGCTTATGGGCGATCCTTACGCTAATGTAAAAGCAAACGGAGACGATATCAGATTTTGTGAAGCAGACGGCACGCTTTTGGATTACTGGATAGAAACATGGAACGCTTCCGGCGATTCTACGCTTTGGGTTGAAGTAGCCGCCCAGAATACCAGCGTCATATATATGTACTACAACAACCCTTCCGCGAGTTCTGGCTCCTCTCTTGCCAACACATTTGCCAGCGGCTCTTTCACTGATACATTCGCGGATTACGCAAAAGTTAATGCACAGGAATCTTCCAATATAAATGTGAGTGGTGGAGAGGTAAGTATAGAACCCACCCTGCAGGTACTTGAGGCGATTGATGACGCGTCGCTTTCTTCTATATTAAAATCTGGTAATAATTACATTATCGCGTCAGTTCAATTTTTCATTGATACAGCCGAAGATTCATATGCCTCGTGGACACCAAAATTAGTCGTAGCAAGTAAAACTTTAGGACAAGACCGAGCCGCAGTTGAGGCTCATTGCGATCTGAAAGGAGAACCTGGTATCGCATCTTACGGTTATTATCGTATAAACGGAGGCGCTTGGATTGAAATAGGGAGAACTTATAATAGTACTTATACTCATAAACAAAAAGACATTGGTGATCTTGTCTTAGGTGATTTAGTTGAATTTGGACTAGCTGCCGGTGGGGTAACAATCTATGGTAAAAATTGGGAACTAAAAGAAGATATTTATCTTACAGGTAATGCGACATCAAATGCGATAGCTTCTAACCCCGCAGTCCTATCGTTCTTCAAACATCTTAAACTAAAAATCAGCAATGGTGGAAGCACGCATGCGACGCCTGTGCAGATGGAAATATATGGCAATGCCGACAGTTATGTTTCTCCTCTGCACTCTACAAAATTCACAATCGATCCAAACGACCCGATAATAAGATTAAAACGAAACAATGATACGATAACAGCTTCGTCAGATAGTCAAACTACATGGACTATGACTTCTGCCAGTGGTATGGCCTCTGGATATGCTACGATTTTGGCGGAAGAAATTGGTGTTCAGGAGGTGCAGATAGTTGAATTGGCAAATGATGGGGTGAATTACGAGCACCTCACTCCAGGTGATGATTATTCAGTAGATTACACCACTAGAACGGCAACAACAATAATATTAACCTCTGGAGCAGGAATTACAAGCGGCACGAGCAAACTGAGAATTATTTGGGTTGCAGACGTATATGACGTAGATGCCGGGACGCACAATACCGCACTGAAATTGAAACTATATTTGAACCGAACCTCAACAGATGAAGCAAGTCCTCAAATTCAGCTATTAACTGGGGAGAGTGATAAGTATGTTGAGATGAGTTATCATTCAACAGGCAATAATTATACATTATCGGGTTTGGTTATATCAAAGTCCATCCCGGAAGATACTTCTCAACGCGTAGCAGTAGGAACCCAGCTTTCGTGGAGTGATACAGAGTCAGGCGAGACAACTGATGTTAAATACCAGCTCCAATATTATGATGGTTCGTGGTCATTAATTCCAGAAGGTGATTTAACCGGGAATTCTGCTGGATTTGACACCTCGCCCATTGATATTTCCTCGGTTAAGACAGATTATGGTCAAATCAGGTTAAAGGCAAATCTTTCCACAACAGATACCGCGGTTACTCCCTCAATCCAGGATTGGACTGTTACCTATTATTACCGCAAATACGCCTCGCCAGAGCCGACAGCCACTGTGAGCTCGGACCAAGAAAAACGACCCCATGCCCCTGGCACATCGCCCTCCGGCGGCGGAGTAATGATGTTTTAATAATTATTATTAATTATTGGCGAGTTGGCGAGTTAACGAGTTACGAGTTACGGGTTGACGGGTTGACGGGTTAATAGTTTTACGGAACTCGTTAAACTCGCTAACTCGCAATAAATAATAGAGTAATAAATGTTAGAATTAAACGAGTTACGAGTTACGAGTTATGAAAATAAAAAAGTTTGAGGATTTAAATATTTGGAAATTAGCCCTGAAAATAACAAAAGAAATTTATGATATTACAGCAAAAAAGGATTTTTCTAAAGATTTCGGTTTAAGAGATCAAATAAGAAGGGCGATAGTTTCAGTTAGTTCAAATATCGTAGAAGGTTTTGAAAAGAATTACAACAATGAATTTATTAGATTTTTAAAAATTGCCAAAGGTTCAGTTGGTGAAGTTAGAAACCAATTATACATAGCTTTATCAGTAAATTACATAACCGAAAGAGAATTTCAGATAATTAACAAACAATTAGAGGATTTAGCTAACCAAGTCGGTAAACTTATTAGTTATTTAGAAAAATATAAAAAAATAAACTCGCCAACTCGCAAAACTCGTAATAAATAATAAAATAATAAATTCATAAACTATGTTCCAAAAAATCATAAACTTCATAAAGTATCACAACGCGTTCACTATTGGCTTGGCTTTAATGTTTGTTTTCAGCGGCGTGATTTTCGCGTCAGATGATGTAAGAGAGACAGTGTTTGGTGAGGAAATTATTACTCAAACAGGAGTAGACAACGCGCGGATTTTATCTGTTGATTTGGAAAATTTTGATTTAGGGCTTCAAATCACCAAGGTAAACGAAGATGAAGAAAATTATTATGTTGATTATATCTATAAAACTTTGGGCATTAAAGATAGTGTTTGGCAGTTAGTTGTTAAAGAAAAACATTTAACAGTTTCCAAGCAAACCCTGGAAGACAGGGATTTAGGGCTTTATCTGATTGAGGAATTAGGGGAAGTAGCTGATTATGAATTGTCTTATTTGAAAGAAGTTCAAACCGCGGAACAGGAAAAAGGAATCAGCAAATTAACAGCAACCATAGATTATACCGGCTTGATTGGCTTGGTTTTAGATGTTAAAGAAAAAGTTTTGCCCGGGTATGAGCCGGTTATCCCGGAGCCAAAACCGGAAATCTGCGATGGCATAGACAATGACTTGGACAATGAAATTGACGAGGATTTGGCTGTTGTTGCTGGCAAAGATATTGGCCAGTGCCGGTTGTCTATTACTGAATGTATTGACGGACAAATGGTTCAGACCCAAACAGAAATTGGGCCTATTGATGAAATCTGCGGCGATGGAATTGATAATAATTGCGATGGAGAGACAGACGAGGGCTGCTGTCTGCCATCAACAGAAATTTGTAATAATAGAGATGACGACTGCGACGGCTTGGTTGACGAATATTTGGGCCAGATTAGCTGCGGCACAGGCGTCTGCTTTAGGGTAATAAATGTTTGCGCAGGCGGTGTAATTCAGACCTGTATTCCGGGAATACCAAGCGCAGAAATATGCGATAATATAGATAATGACTGCGACGGTTTAGTTGATGAAGATAATGTTTGCCAGCCGGCAGTGCCACCACCGTCTGCTCCTGTCTGCGACGCAGACAATCTGAATTTATGCTTGACTGAACTTGATTGTTCAAATGCCAGCGGTTTTTGGTACAATGACATTTGTAATACCCAAGCCCAAGAATTAGAAGAACCTCTTGAAGAACCACCTGTTGAGGTCCCAACTGTTCCTGTTTGCGACAGCGAGAATTTGGATTTATGTGATACTGAAGTAGATTGTCAAATTGCTGAAGGTTTTTGGTGGAGTGACAATACTTGCAATTTAGAAATAGAAACGCCGGCTTCTTCTGACACGACTGCGCCGGAAATTACTTTACTTGGTAATGTCACAGTTAATATCAATGTTGATGATGTTTACAATGATGCTGGCGCAACTGCTTCTGACGATGTGGACGGAAACATTACTGACCAAATTGTAGTAATTAATCCAGTTGATATTAGCGCGGCTGGCGCATATACCGTGACCTATAATATAAGCGACGCTGCCGGCAATGCCGCAACAGAAGTAACGAGAACAGTTATGGTTAATGTAGCAGCTCCTTCAGACACAGATGGCGATGGCGTTGTTGATTCAGAAGACGCTTGTCCTGACATAGCAGGGGATTATTGTCACGGTTGTCCTCACCCCGACTGTAGCGATTGCCAATCTCCTGCTTGTCCAGAAACTGGCCAACCAATTTGCCAAGATGATAATTCCCTTTGTTCAGCTCCAAACGCCATTGGTATTTGCCAAGAGGGAGTTTGTGTTTTCACCTGCAATGAGGGTTATGAAAAAGACGAAAACGACGAAAACGACGAAAACGACATTTGCCAGCCGGTAGAATCTGTAGATGAAGAACCCCCAGCCGAATAATTATTAGTTGAAGTAGTTGTGGAAAATTAAAACACCATGTAGGGGGAAGTGTTGGGGTTAGACCCCAACACTTCCCCCTACTATTTTGAATTATTATGAAAATAAGAGTAGAACCATTTACAGTTGACGATTTCGTTCATGTATATAACCGAGGCAATCGGAAGATGATTGTTTTCCGCGATATTAATGACAAATGGCGATTTTTGAAAATTTTGCGGTTTTTTAATGATGAATATTCACCAGCTAATTCATTTCGCCAACTTGAATGGAGTGTTGGTGGGAATGTTGGGGTTAGACCCCAACAACTTCCATCGGGTGAATTTAAATGGCCTGAATGGCCAAAAGATTGGCCGTCACACAAGCCATTAGTTAAAATTTTGAGTTATTGTCTTAAAAATAACCACTTTCATTTATTATTGAAAGAAATTACTGCCGGAGGGATTAGTAAATTTATGAGAAAGTTGGGCGATGGTTTCACTGTTTATAGTAATCTCAAATATGACGAAGTGGGAAGAGTTTTTCAAGGATCTTACAGAGGAAGAACAGTAATGAAAGATATAAAAATTCTTCAATATCTTGACGCTTATATTCAGATTTTTAATCCTTTTGAGGATTATCCCGGTGGTATAGAAAAGGCATTAAAAGAATTTGACCAAGCATTTGAATTTGCGATGAATAGTCCTTTTTGCAGTTTAGGCGAGAGCTTTGGAAAAAGAAATCTAAAAATTATTGACAGAGATATTTTAAAGGAGATGTTTCCAAATAAAGAAATGTATAAAAAGTTTGCTTATGACGCTTTATTAGTTAGAAATACAAGAGAGATTTTAGGGAAATTAACGATGGATTGAGGGTTAGATGGAAATGTTGGGGTCTAACCCCAACATTTCCATCACTTACACTTATTAAAAACAATCAAATTTCATTTGCAAGTGTTCATTATTATTATTAAAATTTAAGCACAAACAATTTGTATTTGTGTTGTTGAGAATTATGATTTCATTTCTGCTTTTCAACAATCCTTTAATAATATTAATTTGCCCTTTATCAAAAATAAAATAACGAATGTTAGAAATACGCTGTGCTTTTTTGATAATTTTATCTTTAAGAGATTGTGCGCTTTCCAGACTAAATTTAAAAATACAAATCTCTGCCTGACGATTATGTTTGCTAATTTTTAATAATTTTTTTGTATCAATTGTTCCACAATCAATCCATTTTATTACTTTCCAGGTTTGTTTCTTGTCAAATTTTATTAAGTCAGGTTTGTAATGTTGATAAGCATCTATTTCAATTTGTAAATTTTCATTAAAGAATAGTAAATAGGCAAGTAGTTTTAAAATAATATGCTCCAGTCCTTCGGTAGATGTTTTCCGTAAAATGATCAATCTTTTTTTAGTGTCTTTTGTAATATTGAACTTGAAATTTAGAGGAATATTCATAAGTATTATTATATATAAAATATGATTCTTTACCAAATCAAGAGGGGTTGTCAAAAGGAAATTTTTAAGTAAAATTAAATTAGTGTATAATAATTAATAATTAAAAAAAACTTTATGACAAATGTTTTAGATAAAGTTTCAAAAACAAGTATTTATTTATTAGTATTTTTATTGCCGCTGTTTTTTTTGCCCTGGACAACCAATGTCCTGGATTTTAACAAACAATTTTTGCTTATTTTTTTGGTTTTTCTTTCTCTGGGCTGCTGGCTGCTAAAATCTTTAACAGAAGGCAAAATATCTTTGAACCTTAGTACTTTCAATATACCAGTAGCAATATATTTATTTGTTTTGAGTATGGCAACTTTATTTTCCGCTTACAAATACGCAAGTTTCTGGGGTTTGCCTTTAACTATTTCTTCGGCTTTTCTGACAATTTTCGGTTTTGTTCTGTTTTATTTCCTGCTCATGAATGTTTTTAAAAAAGAAGAAACATTTGGCCTGCTTATTGTTTTGGTCTTGTCCGGGTTTCTGACAGCTTTATTCGGCGTTCTGCAGATTTTCAACATAATTCCTTTGTCTTACAATACTATTGGCGCGGCAAACAGTTTGAGCGTATTTATAGCTTGTCTTCTTCCTTTGGTTTTATCCATCTTTTTTATCAGCAAAAAATTTATTAAATTTTTAATATCAATAATAGGACTGGTAATGCTTGGCCTGTTATTTTTAGTTAATTTTTGGGTTGCCTGGGTTTTGCTTTTAATCGGTTCAGCGTCTCTTTTAATTTTCGGAATTGCCAAAAAAGATATTTTTAACGGTAAAAAGATAAATTTGTTAATATTGCTTTTAATCTTGGGATTATTTTTTGGAATTTTTCGCATTCAGATTCCTTTTGCGCCCTCTATTCCTTTAGAGGTTGCTCCTTCTCAATCAGCGAGTTTGAGCATTGCCGGCGCAACACTAAAATCTCATATGCCCGGTTCTTTAATGTTTGGTTCGGGTCCGGGCACTTTTGTTTATGACTATTCTCAATTTAAGTCGGAGACAATAAACCAGACCGCTTTTTGGGGCGTGAGATTCGGGTCAGGGGCTTCAGACATATTGGATAAATTAGCGACAACAGGCATCTTGGGACTTGTTTCGTTTTTAGGAATTTTAATAATGTTTATCTGGCTTGGACTAAAGGCGATCACCGGGAAAAAACAAGATGTTTTAGGTCTGGGAATTTTCAGCGCCTGGCTTACCGTTGTTGCCGGGATTTTTCTTTATCCAACAAATATGTCTTTAGGATTTTTATTCTGGATTTTCACTTCTGTTTTTATCGCTTTGCAGGCAAGCCAGCTCAAAACATGGGAAATAAAACCTTCTTCCCTTGCTTCTGTCGGGATTTCTTTTCTTTTTCTTTTTATTTTGATTTGCGGACTCGGACTTTTTGTTTTTGCCGGTCAGAGATACGCGGCTGAAATAAGATATCGCCAGGGCATAAGCGCTTTTCAAAGAGGGGATAATTTGGCGGCAGGGCAAGCGCTTTTCAAAGCCATTTCTTATGTTAACGGCAAACAGGATAATTATTGGCGGGACATTGCGCAAGTTAATCTTTTTAGAATTAGCGAGGAACTTCAGAAACCGGATGTTTCCGCGGAAAAAATAACTCCTTTAGTGAGCGATGCGATTAACGCGGCAAAGCGAGCCACGGATGCTGGTCCAAACAATGTGGCAAATTACACAATAAGGGGTTTTGTTTATCGCCAAATTATCGGTTTGGTTGAAGGAGTAGAGGACTGGGCAATAAAGTCATATGAGAAAGCGCTTATTTTAGAGCCGACTAATCCTTATATTTATACGGAACTTGGCAGGGTATATTTAGCTAAAGAGGATACGGAAAAAGCGAGAGACCAGTTTCAAAAAGCGCTTGAATTAAAATCTGACTACGCTCCAGCGCATTTTCAAATGGCTGCCATTTATATTAGCGAGGGCAAACAGGACGAAGCGATAGAAAAAATGAAAATAGCGATTGCCTCGGCGCCGTTTGATACTGGCTTGCTCTTTCAATTAGGTATTTTGTATTATCAGGAAGAGATGCTTGACCAGGCAAAAATAGAGTTTGAAAAAGCAGTGAGTTTGCAGGAGAATTATTCCAATGCCAGATACTTTTTAGGTTTGATTTATGATAAACAAGGGGATAGGGCAGGCGCAATTGCGCAGTTTGAGAAAATCGCAGAAATGAATCCAGACAATGAAGAAGTTGAAAATATATTGGTTAATTTGAGGGCAGGGAGAGGGGCTTTGGAGGGAATTGAAGAAGTTGAGCTGATTGAGGAAAAACCGGAAGAACAACTGTAAAAATTAACAGCTATTGACTTTTAAACAAGGAATGTTAAAATCTTTATAACTATAATTTATTTATATCTCAATCTTTTTTACTTGAGGGTTTTTTTATTATTATGGAATTAAAAACTAAAAATTTTGGCAAGGCTAAAGTTTCTCTGCCCTTGCCTTATCTATTAGACCTGCAAAAGCAAAGCTGGAAATCATTTTGGCAAAAGGAGCTAAAAGAGCTTTTGCAGGAAATATCTCCTATTCGCGACTATACGGGAAAAGAGCTGGAACTCTGGTTTTTGGATTACAAATTAGACGAGCCAAAATACAAGACAGATTTAGAAGCAAAAGAAAACAATGATTCTTATGAGGCTTCTTTAAGAGTAAAGACAAAATTAGTTAATCTGAAAACAAAAGAAGTGAGGGAGCAGGAAGTTTTTTTATCTGATTTTCCTTTGATGACGGAAAGAGGAACTTTTATTCTCAATGGCATAGAGAGAGTTGCTATCTCCCAGATAATTCGTTCGCCGGGAGTTTTTTTTACTTGCCGCGACATTCAGGGTAAGGATTATTTCGGAGCAAAGATTATTCCGAACAGGGGAGCCTGGCTGGAATTTGAAACAGAAGCATCAGGATTTATCGGAGTAAAAGTTGACAGAAAAAGAAAAGTGGCGGCAACAACTCTTTTGCGCGCTTTTGGAGTTTCTGACAATAAATCAATTAAAGAACTTTTTCAAAGCGCGGGCAAGGGAGAAACTGACTATATAGAAGAAACCCTGAAAAAGGATTTAACTCATAATCAAGCAGAGGCCTTGATTGAAATTTATCAAAGATTAAGGCCCGGGGATATGGCTTCCGCGGAAACAGCCAAAGAATTAATTGAAAATATGTTTTTCAATTTTGAGAGATATGATATTTCCAAGGTAGGGAGATGGAGGATGACTCAGCGCTTAAATCCAAAGAATAAAAAAGACGAAATTAAAGTGAAAGACAGGGTGTTGAAATTGGAAGATATAAAGGCAGTGCTTACTGAAATAATACGGTTGAATAATGACCCGGAAGCAAAGCAGGATGAGATTGATCACTTGGGCAACAGAAGGGTAAGAACATTTACCGAGTTCTTGCAAAATCGTTTAAGGGTAGGATTAGTGAGAATGGAGAGAATAATAAAAGACAGAATGTCAACTTTGGATATTTATAATTTAACTCCAATTCAATTGATTAATCCAAGGCCTTTTATGTCAGTGATTAAAGAATTTTTTACTTCTTCCCAATTATCCCAATTTATGGATAATGAAAATCCTTTGGCTGAGTTAGAGCATAAACGACGGCTCACTGCCACGGGTCCGGGCGGCTTAACGCGAGAACGCGCCGGGTTTGAAGTGAGAGATGTTCAGTCCTCGCATTATGGCAGGATTTGTCCGATTCAGACCCCGGAAGGACCTAATATAGGATTAGTTAACCATTTAGCCG
This sequence comes from Candidatus Parcubacteria bacterium, assembly GCA_023131055.1. GTDB lineage: Bacteria > Patescibacteriota > Minisyncoccia > Minisyncoccales > JAGMAB01 > JAGMAB01. The sequence continues at coordinate 16,553 of JAGMAB010000009.1, forward strand.
CTTTTGCAAGAGTTAATGCTTTTGGTTTTATTGAGACTCCTTATTTTAAGGTTGAGAAGGCAAGGATTACGAAAGACATTCAGTACCTTAACGCTTATGAAGAAGAAAGATATAATATTGCTTCCGGGTCAGTGCCTTTAGACGAAAAAGGCAATATTATTTCTCAAAAAGTTGAAGCCAGAATAAAGGGCAAACCCGGAGTATCCGATAGAGATAAAATTGATTTCATTGATGTTTCTTCAGAGCAATCAATTTCAATCGCCACATCTTGTATTCCTTTTTTACAAAATGATGACGCAAACAGAGCGTTAATGGGTTCAAATATGCAGAGGCAGTCAGTGCCTTTGCTTTATCCGTCAGTGCCCTTGGTTATGACCGGCACAGAAGAAAGAGT